>DATIPJ010000146.1:0-14655 GCA_035472155.1 Kofleriaceae bacterium | reverse complement strand
GGCCGTCGAAGTACTCCGTCCACACCGTGTTGCCGCCGATCCGCAGCGCGCCGGTGGTTGCGTCGATCGCATTTGCCGTGGCCATGCTCGCGATCTGCGTCGCGTTGACGTAGAGCCGCAGGGTCGCGCCATCGAAGGTCCCCGCGAGGTGGGTCCAGGTGCCGACCGCGATCGGCGGACTGCCGAGCAGGTTCACCTCGACACCATTGTGGGTGTAATCGATGTTGGGCTGACTGCCAGGGCTGGATGCGTACAGTGCGTAGGTCAGCTCGCCGGCGCGCTCCTTCATGAGCACGCACGGCCAGCCCCGCAGGCTCGTCGGCTTGATCCACGCCGACAGGGTCATCCCGGTGGTCAGATCGAGCGCGCCCGCGTCGGGGATGCTGACCATGCTCGAGCTTCCATTGAAGCTCAGCGCCTTGCCGAACTTGCCTGTGGCGACCCACGCGGTGCCGGCGAGGCTGCCGGTGAGGTTGTTCCCCGACGAGTCGGCGGTCGTCGCGCCGCCGCCTTCCTCGAAGCCATACGCTGCGACAAGCCCGGAGACCAGCTCGCCGTGCGCGACCGCCGATCGCTCGCCGAGATCCGGCGTCAGCTCCTGACAGGCCGCCGCGCTTGCAACGGCCAATATGGAACAGCCAATACGTGAACCATTCATGAGTTCCCCGATTCTGAAGCGAACGTTGCTTCGACGACCGAGTGAGCGGTGCCAGCGAGCCGGTACAGCGACTCGTCGTAGTCCATGCGTAGAGCGAGCCCGGCGATGAGGCACCTCGTGGGAGAGCGACCTCGCGCGCGGACCGTCTCACAGGGCGAGCGGCCGACGGCGCGACCCCCGTGCGCGTGACCGCCTCCTCACCTCAGCCGCCTCGCGCCAGCCTCGTTTGTCCTCGCAAGGATGCTCGATTTTGCGTACCCTGGCCGGTTGATCCAAAGAACCGTCGGTACACGGGTCCGAGCTGCGGAACCGGTCACCGGCTCTGGTACTACTTGGGCTCTGAAGGAGCCCGAATGAAAGCCACACTGATCTCCGGCCTGATCGCTCTGTGGTGTGTTCCGGCAATCGCCGCCCCCGTCCGCCGTCCGATCACGGAGACCGATCTGGCGAAGTTTCGATGGATCGCCGATCCACGCATCTCGCCCGATGGCCGCGAGCTCGCGTACGTGCTCGTGACCGTCGACGAGAACGAGGATCGCTATACGTCGTCGATCTGGACGGTCGCGGCCTCGGGCGATGCGCCGCCCCGCCCGCTGACCGCCGGACCACAAGACTCGGCACCGCGCTGGTCGCCTGACTCGCGAACGCTCGCGTTCCTGCGTGGGAAGGACAAGGATCCACCCCAGATCTACCTGCTGGCGATGGCCGGCGGCGAGCCCCGCAGGTTGACCGACCTGCCCGCCGGCGCGTCCCCGGGTGTGTGGTCGCCGAACGGCAAGACGCTGGCGTTCACCAGCAAGACGACAGCGGTAGAGCTAGCCGAGCAGAAGGAGCGTGCCGCCCACGCCGATCGCGATGCCGCCGCGCGCAAGAAGAAGAAATCCGACGTCCGCGTCGTGACGCGGGCGCATTATCGCGACAATACCGACGGCGTGTTCGATCCGGCGGCCCGCGAGCACATCTGGACCGTACCTGCCATGGTTGCACCGACCGGCGCGACGGCTGGCACGCAGATCACGACGGGTGGCTACGACGAGCAAGCACCGATCTGGAGCGCAGACGGATCGCAGATCTACTTCGTCTCGGACCGCGTGTATGAACCCTACTACGAGCGTGGCAGTGCCAACCTCTACACGGTGCCATCCGCGGGGGGCGCCGTGAAGACCGTGCTCGACATCGATGGGCCGATCGGCGGCGTCGCCCCGTCCCCCGACGGCAAGGCGTTCGCGTTCGTCGGATGGATCAATGCCAATCCCGAGCCATCGTACGCGGAGTCCGACCTGCTGGTGTTTCGCGGCGGCAAGACGGAGAACTTGACGGCCGCGTATGACGGCGATGTCGGCAACACGACCATCGGCGACCAGCGATCGCCTCGCGGCAACGGGCCGCCGTCTCCGCCGCTGTGGACCTCCGACGGAACCGCGCTCGTCGTCGCCACCAGTGAGCGCGGGCGTTCGAACCTGGTGCGGGTCGACGTCGCATCTGGCAAGCGCCAGCCCATCACGACCGGCGATCACACGGTGCTGTCCTACAGCGCAACCCCGGACACGGCGCGCATCGCCTTGACCATCGAGGATGGCACGCACTTGACCGAGCTGTATGTGCTCGAGACCGCGAGCGGCCGCCTGACCCGCTTGACCCACGAGAACGACGCGCTCCTCGAAGGCTTGCAGCTCTCGCAGCCGGAGCAGCTCGTCTACAAGAGCTTCGATGGCCGGCCCATCGAGGCCTGGGTGGTCAAGCCGCCGGGTTTCGACGCGAAGAAGAAGTATCCGTTGATCCTCAACATCCACGGCGGCCCGCACGCCGCATACGGCGAAACCTTCTTTCACGAGTTCCAGTGGATGGCCGCCAAGGGATACGTCGTCCTGGCTCCCAATCCTCGGGGTAGCTCGTCGTATGGCCGCGAGCTCGGCAATTCCATTCAGTACAACTATCCAGGCGACGACTACAAGGATCTGATGGCCGGCGTCGATGAGCTGTTGCGCCGTGGATATGTGGATGCGAAACGGCTCGGCGTGACCGGCGGTAGCGGTGGTGGCCTGCTCACCAACTGGACGATCGGGCAGACCGAACGGTTCGGCGCCGCCGTCTCGCAGCGCTCGATCTCGGACTGGGCCGCGTTCTGGTACGCGACGGATTTCACGCTCTTCACCCCGTTCTGGTTCCGCAAGTTTCCATTTCAGGATCCCGAAGAGTACCGGCGCCGCTCGCCGATCACGTATGTCGAGCGGATCACGACGCCGTTGATGCTGATCGAAGGCGATCGTGATCTGCGTACCCCGACCGATGCCGGCGGCGGTGCAATCTTCCGCGCGCTGAAGGCATTGCGCAAGGTGGCTGTGATGGTGGTGTTTCCAGGCGAGACCCACGATCTATCGCGGTCTGGAAAGCCGTCCCATCGGATCGAACGACTGCAGCACATCGTCCGCTGGTTCGACAAGTACCTGCTGGGAAAGCCGATCACGGACTACGACATCCGCTAGCGCCAGCCGCTGCTCGGACCCCCGGCACCTCGGACACCGTGCGTGCCGCTTGTCACCCCCGTGCGCGATGCTCTCGACATGGAAGACGAGACCTCTGATCCCCGGCGGTGGAAGAAGGATGGCTGGATCGCCTGCGTGATCAAGAACGATGACGGCGAGGGCTGGGCCGTGTCGATGACCCGCTTCGGCGACGCCGAGCCCGTGCTCGTGAGCCCGTGGACGATGGGTCGCGACAAGGTCAACCCAAAGGCAATCGATCACGCCGGCTTCGCGACGCTATTGAAGGGCGCCAGCGATGTGTTGCGCCGGCATCAGGAGGCGTTGCGGGCACGTCTTCATCGCTCGATCACGTGTACGAGTGAGACGGGCCAGCGGCTGCGTGCCGATCTCGATATCCAGCTCGATGAGGATGATCCACACGCGGTGCTGTCCATCATCGATGTGCAGACGAGCGAGCTCCTGCGTCGCGGCCGAGCGAGCGCGTCGTTCAAGCTGAGCGAGAAGACCGTGCAGCGCTTCATCCGCACCGGCGAAGCCTAGCGCATGGAAGGTAGCGTTTTGCGGCAGCAATTCTCGCATCGATCCGATCAGTCGGGCTCTGGCGCGAGGTCCGGTTCGGCGTCCTGTGCCCGATAGTGCTCCTGCATGTCGTCTCGCCACTGGTACCCGCGAAAGCTGATCTGCCAGCCCGCGTCGACAAAGCTGGCGATCACGCGCTCGAACAGCGCGGACAGAGCGCCAGGGTGCCGCCGGGTTTTGGCAGGATGTGGCCCTTGATCGTCATCACGTCGCCCACTTCCCTTTGTTGTCTTCAGGACCCAGCGAACCGAGCCATCCTTGCGCAGCAGCCGGATCGCCTCGAGATGCTTGGTCGAGGGGTGGCATCGAGATACGCAATGATGTGATCGACGAACGACTCGACGTGCGTCGTGCCGCTCGGGAGCCGCCTGGTGACCTGAAATCATAGATAGAAGGAGTAGCGGCGCGTGCGCCCGAGCCATAGCGCGAACGTCTCGAACGCCACCTGCGCGACGTCGGTGAGGTCCTCCCGGAGTGCGGCCCGGAAGCAGTCCGCGAGCGGGCGATCGTCGGCCGCGAGCCGTTCGAGCCACGCGCCGAGGCTCTCGGTCGCGCTGGTCGCGTCGGCGAGGGACACCATGCGAAGTGCGCGCTCACGTTGCGTGCACAGCACGGCCAGCTGCGCCATGCACATCCGGTATGGCAAGTAGCGCGCGCGGGTCTCGTTCCGACCCAGCATGTAACAGTGCGAGCGGAACACCGCCAGCTCGACATCCGAGAGGGCCGACTTGACGAGCCGATAGGTGTTCACGAAGCGCTTCAAGGCCCGCGGATTGCCGTCGAGCAGCCCGCCGAGCTGCGAGAGGTAGTCGAGCTCGACCACATCGATCGTCTGGTCCGCTGGCGCGCGCTTGCTCGCGCCCTGCTCGACGCTTCGCTTGGCCGGCGAAGGCGCCAGCGCCATGGCGCGCGCGGCCGCTCGGATCGCGGTGGCCTCGTCGCTCGAGGCCGCGGGCGCGGGTATCGTCGAGCGCTCGGCGGCGACGGTCACGGTGAAGTCTGGATCGAGGAGCGCGCGCACCAGATCCGGGCGCTGCGCGGCGGGCACCGGCCGGAGCCACAGCGGAATCTGGAAGATCTTCTCGAGGAAATCGGCGGGCGTCGCGGGCTTGCCGAACGTGCGCTCGAGCTGCGCATCCTTGCTCGCGTCCGAGGTGTGAACGCGCGGACCGTCGGGCCCCAGATGCCAGCGGTCGCCGCTCACCAGGCCGGGCGCCTTCCACAGGCAGGCCGTGACCCAGCGCGGGTCCACCGCGACGACACACACGAACAGCGGGAACGCGAGGAGCAGGTGCACGGTGCGTAGCACCTCGATGACCTTGTCTTCGGGACAGCGATCGAGGTCGTCGATGTACAGCACGATCCGGCTGACCGGCGGTGCGGGTTTGCCCTGGCCGTAATACTCCTTGGTCGCGCGCTCCATCAGCCTGGACAGGCGTTCGAAGTCGTTGCGCACCTGGGTGAAGATCGTGAGGTTCTTGCGGTAGCCGTCGTCCTTCGACTTGTCGCTCAGGAACTCGCCCAGGAGCGTTCCGGTCGACAGGTTCGCGACGGCCTGCTGCCGCGCGGTGACTTCGTTCGCCGCCCGGTCTCGCTCGTCGACCGCCGCGGCTCGCTCCTGTTCGAGCTTCTGCAGCTCCGCCTTCGCGACGCCCGGTGCCGCGAGCAGTCCCTCGAGCTCCTTGCGCTTGTCATCCACGGCGGTGGTCCGCATCGCGATCTGATGCGCCAGTGCGTCGAGCGCCGGCTTGTGCGCCGCGCTGGCCGCCCGGGCCGCCTCGTCGGCGAGCCTGGCCTGCGCGTCCTGGAACTGCTTGCCGCGATCGGCGATCGCGTTCAGCTTCTTGACCCAGCCCAGCGCGGTGCCAGCGACCGTGCCGAGCGCCGTGATCGCCGAGATGACGGGTGCGTAGACCTTGGAGTCGACCAGCTGCGCGATCAGCAATCCGACGACCAGCACGCCGAGGCCGATCGCGAGCGGCAGCCAGCGCGTCCCCACGCTGCGGACCTCGGCGACCAGATCGGTCATCGCCTTCGCCGCGGTCTTCACCGCCGGGTCATCCACGCCATCGCGAACCAGCTGGAGCGCCGCGCGCACGGGTGCCTGGGCGATCGCGGCGTCGACGGCCGCCTGCGCCTGCTGCTGCGCCGTCGCCAGCTCGGCCCGGGCCTCGGCGAGGCCGCGCTCCGCCGCGTCGATCTCGCGTCGCTTGGCCGCGATCTCCGGCGGGATCTTCGCCTCGATCGCGTCGACCGCACGCTGGGCGGAGAGCCTGCGCGCCTCGGCCTCCTCGATGCCGCGCTCGCGCTCCGCCAGCCCCTGTTTCGCGCGATCGAGCTGTGTGATGAGCTCCGCGGCGCGGCGCCGAAGCGTCGCCTCGTCGTCGTCCTCCTCGATCCGCAGGTTGCGAAAGATGTGATCGACCAGGCACGCGATCAGGGTGCCCTCGCTGTAGTGCCAGGCGTTGAAGTCGATCTGCACGACCTGGCCGTGGTAGGCCGAGGCGCGGCCGTCGGTGCGGCCGCTGTCGGCGAGATGCGCGACGCGGTCCTTCACGCGGCGCATGAAGAAGCTCTTGCCCGACCCCCACGCGCCGAACACGCCGATCGAGAGCGGCGTCGCGGTCGTGCGCGCGCAGATCAACCGCGAAAATGCCTCGACCTCGCGATCAATGTTGAGCAGATCGCGCCCGGTCGGTGCGTCATTGCTGAACTCGAGCATCGGGACGGCCGATGCCATGGTCGCGTAGGCCTTCCAGCGCACGCCCTCGTCCGCGTACAGCTCGCAGAGCCGCTCGGACAGCTCGAGACACCACGCCCGGCGGTCGATGCGCAGCCGAAGGAAGTCGTCGAGGTGGTAGCTCGGGACCACGGCGTACGCGGCCATGAAGTGCCGGACGTCGATCACCTGCGGCGCGCCGTCTCCGCGGAGCGTGCGTGCCGCCTCGAGCGCTCTCCGGAACGACACCGTCGTGCGGTATTGCTCGGGTGGCGTCGCGTTCTTGATCGAGCGGCCCTTGGTCATCCGCGTCGGCGGCACGCCGCGCAGACCGAGGTGACGCTGCAGCCACCGGCACAACGGCTTGTCACTGCCCATCATCGCGGCGAGCATCGACGAGAACGTCAGGGTGCAGTCATCACCACGGTTCTCCTCGAGTGCCCACGCGTGCGCGTACTCGCACAGCGCCTTCAGCTCGGGCGTCACGTTCTCCGTCGTGTACTTCTCGAGCTTCTCTTGTTCAGACCGGTCGTTTTCCAGGCGGATCTCGACCGTCGCGTCCCCGTGCGCCATCTCGGTACCATACATGACGTCGATGGTGACGCGCGCTATCCGCGATCGCCGAGGCATCGTGCGACGACGGCGCGACGGCGCCGGCTGACCTGGAGCACCGTGCCGTGCGCCAGGCTGACCGTCCAGTTGCCGAGCGGCCGCCGGTCGAGCTGCCGGACATGGTCGAGGTTGACGATGATGGAGCGGTTGATGCGCACGAAGTGCCGCGGATCGAGGCGAGCCTCGAGCGCGCGGATCGACTGGCGCACCAGGTGCGACGCGCTGCCGATGTGGAGCACGACGTAATAGTCCTGCGCTTCGATCCACGCGACGTCGCGCGCCGCGAACACGGAGCTGCGCGCACCCAGCCGCACCGAGAATCGCGTGAGAGACGCCGCGCGATCCTCGACGATTGCGCGCAATCGAGATGCGCGGGCCTCGCCGAGCCGGTGGCGGGCTCGCTGGAGCGTGGCTTCGAAGCGAGCGTCCGAGAACGGCTTGACGAGATAGTCGAGCGCATGGACGTCGAAGGCGCGCACCGCGAACTGATCATACGCCGTGACGAACACGACCGGCGGCATGTGCTCGGTGCCGATCTGCTCGATCACGCCGAAGCCGTCGAGCTCGGGCAGCTTGATGTCGAGGAACACCAGGTCGGGCCGGTGCGCGCCGATCGCCGCGACGGCCTGCGCGCCGTGGCGGCACTGCTCGACCACGCGTACGTCGTCGTGGGCCGACAGCAGGCTCACCAGCAGACGGCGCGCCGCCGGCTCGTCCTCGACGACGATGACCCGCAGCTCAGTCATCGCTCGCCTTCCGGTAGGGCAGCGCGATCGTCGCCACGACGCCGCCGCTCGCCGGCGACGCGAGCGCGAGCTGACCTGCCGGTCCATACAGCCCGGCCAGCCGCGCGCGCACGTTGCCCAGCCCGAGCCCGTCACCGCATTCCCAGCCATCGCTCAGGCCGAGCCCGTCGTCGCGGACCTCGAGCTCGAGGGTGCCGCCGTCGACGCGCGCAGCGATCTCGAGTCGACCGGGCGCATCGCGCGGCGCCAGGCCGTGGCGCAGTGCGTTCTCGACCAGCGGCTGCAGGATGAGCTGCGGTACGATCGCGTCGGTCGCGTCGTCGGCGATCGCGAACGAAACCGCGAGCCGATCGCCGAACCGCGCTTGCTCGATGTCGAGGTATCGGCGGACGAACTCGAGCTCGCTGGCCAGCGGCGCCTCGAGCTCGGTCGACGTGCTCAGCACGTGGCGCAGCACGTCGCCGAGGCGCTCGATCAACCCCACGGTGCGATGGTGATCGCGCTCGCGGGCGAATGCGGCGATCGTGTGCAGCGTGTTGAACAGGAAGTGCGGATTGATCTGCATGCGCAACGCTTCGAGCTGCGCCCGCGCGAGCTCGGTTTGCAGCCGCGCCAGCTCGCGGGATCGTCGCCCTGCCTCGGCGGCGTAGCCCAGGCCGATCGTCGCGCCGTACGTGATCAGCCCGGACGGTGCGTTCGACACCCAGCTGGTTTCGACATGGTCCCAGTACGGCGTGGGAGGTGTGGCGAGCCCGAACCAGCGGTCGATCAGCGAGCCGACGAGCGCGAACACCGTCACGACCGACGCGATACCGACGACATGGGCGACCAGCGCGGTGGCGCGCGGCGGCCATTCGAGCCGGAAGCGCAGCCCCCAGGCTGCGACCCGCGGCGCGATCGGTGCGTAGACGAGCCACACGGCACCTTCGAGCAGGAAGATCCGAGCGAAGCTGATCGGATGACCGTTGCGCGCGCTCCAGAAGTAGCCCTCGGCGGCCTGGAGCAGGCCGACGCTCGCGCAGGCGGCTGCGATGGCGAGGAAGCGCAGGAGCGAATCGTAGCGCAAGCGACGCCAGGAAGCTCAGTGGATGCAGGTCAGCGTGGTGAGCCTGCGCCAGCCGGCGGCGTCCTGCAGTTCGTGCCGAAACGCGAAGCGAACCGGGTCGAGCCGCTCGTAGACGAAGCGCTGCGCCGCACCTCCGTCGAGCGGCTCACCGTCCCAGGTCAGCGTTCCACCCTGCCAGCCCGCGGAGCGGTAGATCCCCAGGCCGCCGCCTTCGTCCTGCACGCTTGCGATCCAGCCGGTCGGGTCGCGGCGCCACTCGGCCAGGAGGTGCCGGCTGCCCGGCGGATGCTCGTCGAGCCGCAGCACCAGCCAGCGTCCGCCGGCCTGCTTGTCGATGTGGAGGTCGGCCGCCACCGGCGTGGATCCGTCGGAGGGGGTGCTGCTGCACTGCCAGCTGCCGACAAAGGAGTCGAAGTCGTCGGCCATCGCGGGCGCGACGCGGACCAGCGCGCTGCCGGCGATCGCCGCCGCGCAGCACACGATCGCGCCGAGCATGGCGCGCCGCCAGCCCGCGCAGATCACCGCGATCGGTACGAGCCGCAGCAGCATTCCGATCGCGTCGCGGCTGTAGTCGAGCGGCTCGCCGTTGTGCCAGTGCGTGTAGATCGCGCCGAACATCACGACGCCGAGCGCGGCGGTCGCTGCGAGCACCGCAGGGCGCCACGGCAGCAGGATCGCCGCGCCACCGATCACCTCCGTCGCGATGATCACGAACAGAAACGGTTTCGTGTAATGCGACTGCGCGAAGAAGTCGAGCATGAAGTCGAGCGAGTACATCTTGCCGATGCCGGCGAGCGAAAAACCGATGCCGACCGAGAGACACAGCGCGGCACGCAGCTGCGGCGCCTCGAGCGCCGCGGCGAACCCGTCCCGCGCGGCGCCGACGATCGCGATCCCGTACAGCGCGCCGAGCAGCACGATGCCGAGGTCGCCGACCACCAGGAACCACGAGACCGGCAGCGTCGATACCCCGGCACCAAACAGCGCGATGAACAGTGCTGCGCGAACCGCGACGGTCACCGCGGTCGCGATCAGGTAGCCGCGCGCGAGCCGCTGCGGTGCGATCTTCGCGGCGCGGCCCGACAGCAGCGCCGCGGCGAGCGCGCCGGCTGCAAGCAAGGCGAGGAGATAGTCGACGCGATAGAGCATGGCGCGTAGATGCGCCAGCGGGCGCGGGCAGGCCAAGCCGTTGCTGGGAGCGCCGCGCGATCTGCTGCGAGCGGTCGATCGACCGTGCCTGGTGCGCTCGCTGCTCGTGGCTGGGCGATGTAGTCGCGGACGATCGCCACGCGGCATCAAAGCCCCATCATCCACGTACCATGGTCCGCCATGGAGTACGTTGCGAAGCGATGAGCCTTCGCAGTGTGATGGCCTCGGGAGCCAAGATCCATCCGCCGAGCTGGCTCGGCGACAACCTGTGCTACGAGACGATGATGGGGAGCGTCGCGTACGGCGTGTCGTCGGATACGTCGGACATGGACGTCTATGGGATCTGCATGCCGCCCAAGGACACCGTGTTCCCGCACCTCGCCGGTGAGATCTTCGGCTTCGGCACGCAGATCAAGCGCTTCGAGACCTGGCAGGAGCACCACGTCGCCGCGCTGGGCAAGTCGTGGGACTTCTCGATCTTTGGCATCGTGAAGTTCTTCCAGCTCGCGATGGAGAACAACCCCAACGTCATCGACTCGCTGTTCACACCGCGCCGCTGCGTGCTGTCGTCGACGGCGATCGGCGAGTACATCCGCGAGCACCGGGTCGACTTCCTGCACAAGGGCGCGTGGCACAAGTTCAAGGGCTACGCCTACAGCCAGCTCAACAAGCTGAAGACCAAGGCACCGACCGGCAAGCGCGTCGAGCTGGTGGAACAGTTCGGCTACGACGTGAAGTTCGCCTATCACGTGGTCCGCCTGCTGCTCGAGGTCGAACAGATCCTCGTCGCGCACGACATCGACCTCGAGCGCGATCGCGAGCAGCTCAAGGCGATCCGGCGCGGCGAGTGGACGTTCGAACAGCTCGAGCAGTGGGCGCAGGACAAGGAGAAGGCGCTCGAGGCGCTGTACCACACGAGCACCGTGCCCTACGCGCCCGACGAGCCGCAGATCAAGCGCCACCTCGTGCACTGCCTGGAGATGCACTACGGTGATCTGTCGGGCGCGATCGTCGAGCCCGACGAGGCGCTCATGATCGTTCGCCAGATCGCCGAGCTCACGAAGAAGTACCGCTGAGGTACCAGGCACGCGCGCGCGCCCGGATCGCCTTCTCGACCTGGCCGAACTGCAGGCCCGACGCGGCGCATCGCCCGGCATGAATTGCAGGACGTCCACCAGTGCTCTCGCGCAATCAAGAGGTTAGCCGATCTCACGCCGCGGGCCAGGGACTATCCGCGCTCGGCCTACGTATAATCGACCAGGGAGTAGGGATGTGCGTTGCCAATGCGGGAAGCGGCCAGGCGACTGCGGTTCGTGCGGTCGGAGCCGTCTGCAGGCGTGTCAACGTGCAAGAGCAACCCAGGAGAGCCGATGCAGCGTCATGATACCCAGCGACCCGACACCGCCCGCACGACGAAGGCCGAGAGCGCAGCCACTCCAGGGAAGCAGACGCTGGTGGAGGGACTCGGCGCCGGCCGCTCCAGCGGAACGCTGATCGCTCCGCTGAAAGAAGCGGAAAAGGGTGGTACCGATGCCAACCCCAAGCTGGGGGCTGGTGGTGGAGGCGAGGAAGGCGGTGAGGCCGACGCGCACGCGCACGATCCGAACGCAGCGGCGGGCGCGGGAGCGGACGCGGCGGCTGGCCCGGCCGGCGCCGTACCTGGCAACACCGCCGCGAAGCGAAACCCGGCCGCACCTGGCGGTCCCGCGGGCGCGACGACAGCGGGCGCGACGACAGCGGGCGCGACGACAGCGGGCGCGACGACAGCGGGCGCAACGACAGCCGGCGCGACGCCGGCGGGCCCGGCGACGGCAGGCGCGACGCCGGCTGCGGCCGGCCCGGGGCCCGCGGCGCAAGGCGCTCAACCCGCTGCAGCCGGCAGCACCGGCGGCGGATCGCCGGCGGCGACGAAGGATGCCGCGAGCGAACGCCAGGCCAAGGCCGAGGCCGGGGTCGCAGCGGTGTTCGGCCGATCGGGGTCCAGCGCAACCGTAGAGGCACCGACCGCCGCGGTGAGCCATGGCTCCAGCGGGCGCGAGGCCAAGGAGCAAGCGGTCAAGCCAACCGCCTCGCCGACGTTCAACGGCGCGGCCGGCTCCAACGATTGCTTGCCGGGCGACGCCACCGGCGCCTCGGTCGCGTGGACCGTGGTCGCCGGCGCGACGACGTGGGGCGTGAACGTCACGTCGTTCACCACGACCGGTACGATCAACGTCGCGCCGTGGCCGAGCAAGCCCAACCAGATGGTCACCCCGAACACCGCGAACGCGGTCGATGGCGGAAACATCGAGAGCAAGGCGGGGAGCCACAACGACTGGAAGTTCGCGATCAAGGAGATGAAGGAATACAACCAGGCCGGTGGTGGACGCTCGAGCTTCTGGCACTCGTACGAGGCCAGCAAGGCCCACGAGTGGGAGCACTGGAACAAGGACTGGCTCAAGGGTATCGTCGAGCCGGCCTGGCCGACGGTGAACACCGATCTCGACGCGATCACGATCGCGAAGGCTGACGCGGTCGATGAACCGACGGCGCGGGCCAAGCTGCAGGTGAAGATCGATGCGCGCATGAAGACGTTTGATCGCGATCTGACGCGCAAATGGAATGCGGTCCCCGATACGCCGGGGCAGGCCGGCGCGAATGGATACATCGCAGGCCAGAAGGTGCTCGACACGTTGATCGCCGCCGTGGAGGCATATGGAAAGAAAAAAGGCTGGTAGCCGCCGTGGCGTCTTCGCGGCGTTCACCCTGTCCCTCCTGATCGCCGGCGCGGCCTGCGATCGCGCCCAGCAAGGACCCACCAACATGAGCTCTGCTGCCATCACCACCACCGAACGCGAGGCACGCGACGCGCTCGCGCTCGCGCTCGCGTATCTGCCGACGATCGTCAAGTCGGCCGATGACTACCGGTTGATCTCCCTCAACAACGTCCTCGTCGGCGAGGATGCGTCACCCGCGCGCTGGCTCGTCGGGTTCAAGCTGCGCTCGCTGATCCCGACCTCGGACGACGGCAAGATCGGCAAAGGCGGCGATGTGTACGTCGAGGTGAATACGACCTCGCGCCAGACGGTGACCGCCAAGGGCGGGCACTGACGCCGCCGTCACCGCCCGTGGCTGAGCAGGTCGCTCGCGATCCGTTCGAGCGGTAGCACGCGGTCGACGACGCCGAGCTTGATCGCCTCGGCCGGCATGCCGAACACCACGCAGCTCGCTTCGTCCTGGGCGACGGTGCGGGCGCCGGCCTGGCGCATCTCGGCCAGCCCGCGCGCGCCGTCGTCGCCCATCCCGGTGAGGATGACGCCGATCGCGTTGGCACCGGCGTAGCGCGCCGTCGATCGGAACAGCACATCGACCGACGGCCGGTGGCGGTTGACCAGCGGGCCACCGGAGACCTCGACGAAGTAGCGCGCGCCGCTGCGCTTGAGCAGCATGTGGTGGTTGCCCGGGGCGATCAGCGCCTGGCCGCGCATCACGGTGTCGCCGGTCGCGGCCTCCTTGACCGCGATCGCGCACAGCGAGTCGAGGCGCGCGGCGAACTGCGCGGTGAACTTCTCCGGCATGTGCTGGACGATCACGATGCCGGGCGCGTCGATCGGCAGGGCGCGCAGCACCGCGAGCAGCGCCTCGGTGCCGCCGGTCGATGCGCCCATCGCCACGATCTTCGCGGTGGTCTGGAGCATCGCGTCGCTCCGGACCGCCGGCCGGATCGGGTCCGGATCGATCCTCCCCGTCGGCGGTGGCTGCGGCGATGGCTGCGCGGCGGCGGTCGGGTCGGGCCGGGGCAGGCGAGCGCGAGCGGCGGCGCGCACCGCGTCGCAGATGTGGATCGACGACTCCTTCCACTCGCGCGGCGAGGCGTTGCGCGGCTTCTCGATCACCTCGACCGCGCCGTGCGCGAGCGCCGAGAGCGCGGTCTGCGAGCCCGCGCCGGTCAGGCTCGAGCACACCACCACCGGCAAGGGGTGCTGCCGCATCAGCTTGTCGAGGAAGCTGATCCCATCCATCCGCGGCATCTCGATATCGAGCGTGATGACGTCGGGGATCTCCTTGCGCATGCGGTCGGCGGCGATCCACGGATCACCGGCGGTCGCCATCACCTCGATCTCTGGGTCCGCGTCGAGGATGTCCTTCAGCGCCTGGCGCACCGACGCCGAGTCGTCGACCACGAGCACGCGGATCTTGCGCGCAGGGCTCACCGCGCCCTCCGCAGGACCGAGCTCGACTCGGTGGCGAGCGGGAGGCCGAGCCCCGACACGCTCTCGGTGTGACCGATGAAGAGGTAGCCGCCGGGTCGGAGCACGCGGCACTGGCGCTCGATCACCTGCTTCTGGGTCTCGCGATCGAAGTAGATCATCACGTTGCGGAAGAACACGACCTCGCACTCGCCGACCGGGTAGTGGCTGTCCATGAAGTTGAGGCGGCGCAGGCGGACCTTGGTGCGCAGCTCCGGGATCACGCGCACCAGGTGGCGACCGGGAGCGGAGCGGCCGGGGCGCTCGCCGGGGTCATGAACTCCGAGAACCCGCGCTCGATGCCCAGCTCGCCCGCGCCGGCGATGAAGATGAACACGTCGTGGATCGCGTTGTCGCCGCGGCTCGTCGTGACGACGAACTGCCAGGGCGCCGGGGGCGCGCCGTCGTCGC
>DATIPJ010000145.1:0-8099 GCA_035472155.1 Kofleriaceae bacterium | reverse complement strand
GATGCGGATCGGGACGAGCGCGCGCGCGCCGTGGCACGCGAGCAGCTGCGCGGCGAGCTCGCGCAGATCGGCGGGGACGGCATCGAGGTCGCCGGCGAGGATGGGCTCGCGCTGCTCGGCGAGCCAGCTCGCGAGCAGCGGATCGGGGGCGCGGGTGTCGTCGAGGCGCTCGCCGGTGTACGCGGTCCAGCCCCAGTCGTCCTGCGAGGCGAACAGGAGGTTGGCGCGCACGCCCAGCGCGAGCTCGATGATGTCGATCGCCAGCTGGGCGATCGCGGGCGGCGAGGTCAGCGAATGGGCGCGACGCACGAGCTGCGCGAGCAGGCGGTCGAGCGGGCCCTCGGCGCCGCGTGCGCCGCGGCTGACGAGGTTCACGGTGGCGACGAGCACGCGCACGGCGGTGAGACAGACGATCAGCGCGAGCGCGGTGAGTGGCCACGGGATCGGACCCTCGAGCTCGTCGAGCGCCGCCCACGCGAGCAGCGCGCCCGTGGCGAAGCAGGCGACCAGGAGCGGCGCGGCGGTCTCGACCGCGCGCACGCGCAGGAGGTCCTCGACGACGAGCGCGCGCACGACGAGCAGGCAGCCGATGCCCGAGAGCAGCCAGCCCAGCGGGACCGAACCCACGCCGTAGGCGAGCGCGAGGTCGACCATGCCCGCATACGTGACCAGGTTGGCGACGAGCGCGGCGCGCAGCTGGCGGCGCTCGTCGGACGGCGGCCTCGTGAGAGCTGCATCACCGAGGGCGATGACCCCGGGCAGCGCGAGCGCGGCGGTATGGACCAGTGCGAGCCACGCCCACGGCCCGGCGTGCGCGTACCAGAATCCGGCGAGGTGGCGCACGCCATCGACGGCGGCCGAGGTGGTGCTGCCGATGTAGACCCACAGCATCGCGTTGGCGATCGCGAACCACACCGCCCAGCGGTACCGCCGGTAGCGCCCGAGCAGCGCGATCTGGAACCCCGTGCCGGTCGCGCCCGCCATCGGGATGAACGACGCCGCGACCCGGAACAGCTGCTCGGCGACCGCCGGCGAGGTGATCGACGGCGACAGCATCATGACCGTCGCATACGGCAGCAGCGCGAAGCTGTGGCCGAGGAGGAAGCCGCGCAGCATCGGCGCGCCCCGCATCACCGCCGCGTACGCGATCACGATCAGGATCGCCGCCGGTGCGAGCGCGAACGGCAGCGACAGAAGGTGCGGCTCGTAGCTCGCGCTCGACCACAGCTCTTGCATCGCTGTTGCGAATCTATCCCGCGCACGATCTCGTGGTCGATCTCGTGTACGCTTTCATGGTGGCGGATCCCCGCAACCCATCCGGCCGGCGGCCGCCGATCCTGCCGCTGCCACCGCCGCCGGATACCGAGGAGCCGGGTTCGACCACCGAGCGGGTCGAGACCCAGCCCGTGCCCGACGACGGCACGACCACGGCACAGCTACCGCCGCCGCCGCGCCGCCGGCGCTCGCCGACGACCGACGTCTCGGACCTGCCGCGCCTGCCCGAGGTCGGTCTGCATGAGGAGATGAGCGAGGTCAACGTCGACCCCCGCTCGCTGGCCCCCGGCCGCAGCTCGCTGTCGGTCGCGCGCGCGCTGCCCGTGCCGCCGCCGTACCCGCGCGCCGCCAAGTCGAGCGCACCGCCGCGTGTCCCCAAGCGCCAGGGCGGCTCGCGCGCCCCGGGGGCGCCGTCGTCCGGGATGACCACCCCGCGCCCGCCGCCGCGCAGCGCGCAGATCCGGTCCGAGACCGCCGAGTACTCGTCACTGATCGGCGGCCGCTACCAGATCCTCGCCCGCATCGGCCAGGGCGGGATGGGCAAGGTCTACAAGGTCAAGCACACCCACCTGTCGCGTACGTTCGCGCTCAAGATCATCTCGAACCAGGTCGCCGAGACCGACGAGGCGCGCGAGCTGTTCTATCGCGAGGCCCGGTTCGCCTCGGCGATGTCGCACCCGAACATCACGTCGGTGGTCGACTTCGGCGAGGACGAGAAGGTCGGGATGTTCATGGTGATGGAGATGGTCGACGGCGAGGCGCTCAACCGCCTGCTGTTTCGCGAGAAGCAGATGTCGACCCGCAAGGCGTGCGACATCGTGCTGCAGGTCGCCGAGGCGCTGCACTACATCCACAAGCAGGGTGTCGTGCACTGCGACATCAAGACCGAGAACATCCTGATCTCCGAGGAGGAGCACGAGGGCAAGCGCAGCAAGACGGTGATCAAGCTGCTCGACTTCGGGCTCGCGCGCTCGCTGACCGCCAGCCGCGCGTCGACCTCGCTGTCGGGCACGCCGCACTACGTGGCGCCCGAGCGGATCCGCGGCGAGCCCGCGTCGCCGGCGAGCGACGTCTACGGCGTGGGCATCCTGCTCTACGAGCTGGTCACCGGGCAGGTCCCGTGGGACGGCGCGGTCCAGAAGATCCTCGCCGGCCACCTCGAGGAGCGCCCGAAGTCGCCGTCGCTGCTCGTCGAGGGCGGCGTCGATCCGGCGCTCGAGACCCTGATCCTCCACGCGCTCGCCAAGCGCCCGGCCGAGCGCCACAAGGACATGGCGGCGTTCATCTACGAGCTGCGCACGGTGATGGACATGCTCGGCTTCGGCCGCCGCGGCCGCCAGGGCCCCGCCAAGCGCGTGGTGATCGAGCAGCGCGCGCCCGATGCCCGCGACGAGCTGGCGCGGATCGCGTTCGATGCCTGCCGCCTGCCGCTCGCCCTGCTCACGCCCGAGGGCGTGATCGTCCGCGCCAACCCGGCGTTCGCCCGCTTCGTGATGGGCGCGTCGGTCGAGGTCGAGAGCCTGCCGGTGCAATCGACGCCGCTCGCGACCGCGTGGTCGTCGGCCGAGGCCGACCTCGCGCGCACGCTCGCCGGCAACCCGGTGCGCCGGATCATCGAGATCGACGTCGCGGCCGGCGAATCGCGCCGCCTCCTGCTCTGGCTCGACGCCGTGTCGCAGGACAACATCGTGCTGGGCGTCCAGCCGCTCGAGCTGTAAGCACAACCATGGCAGTACCCCAGGATCTGGTGTTCCCCGACGATGCCGCCCGCGCGCCCCGGCCCGGTGCCGGCGCGCCGCGGCCCTTTCACCTCCCCGAGGTCGCCTCGTTCACGCTGGCGTCCGGCGCGCAGGTCTACCTCGTCGAGCAGCACGTGCTGCCCGTGGTCTCGCTCGATCTCAACTTCGACGGCGGCGCCGCGGTCGACCCCCCGGGCAAGGAGGGGCTGGCCAGCTTGACGATGACGATGCTCACCGAGGGCACCGAGCAGCTCGACAAGCTCGCCTACGCCGAGCGGCTCGCCGACACCGCGTCGAGCATCGGCGGCTACGCCACCGACGACTCGGTCGGCCTCACGCTGTCGAGCCTGCGCAAGCACCTCGATCCGACGTTCGCGCAGCTCGTCGACACGATCCGCCGCCCGGGCTTCCGCGCCTCGGACTTCGATCGCGTCGTCAAGCGCCGGATCGAGGGTATCAAGCAGTCGCGGAAAAGCCCGGCCTCGGTCGCCACGCGGGTCGCGGGCGCCGTGCTGTACGGCCCGACCCACCCGTTCGGCACCGTCGTCACCGAGGCCTCGCTCGCGGCGATCACGCTCGACGACTGCAAGGCGTTCGCCGCGGCGTGGCTCCGGCCGCAGCGCGCGCGGCTGTTCGTGGTCGGCGACCTCACCGAGGCGCAGGTGCGCGCGTACTTCGATGCGCCCGAGCTCGCGGGCTTCGCCGGCGCGGCTCCCGCGGCGCCGCCGATCCCCGAGCTGCGCACGATGGCGGGCCGGATCTTCTTCGTCGACATCCCGGGCGCCGCGCAGTCCCAGGTCGCGTACCTGCAGGCCGGGCCGCAGCGCTCCGCACCCGATCACCTCGCGACCGCGCTGATGGCCGCGGTGTTTGGCGGCGGGTTCTCGAGCCGCATCAACATGAACCTGCGCGAGCGCAGGGGATACTCGTACGGCGCGCGCGGCAGCTTCTCGTACACCCGCACGTGCGGCGCCTTCACCGTGAGCGCGCAGGTGGTCGGCCATGCGACCTATCCGTCGATCCTCGAGATCGATCGCGAGGTCCGCGGCATGGCGAGCGGCGCGCCGGCGTTCGCGATCACGCCCGACGAGCTCGACCGCGAGAAGATGGGAGCGATCCTCGGCCTGCCGGGTCGGTTTGCCACCGCACAGGCCGCGCTCGGTCAGTATCGCGCGCTGGTGTATTTCGGACTTCCGCTCGACTACTACGCGTCGTACGTCGAGCGCATCAGCGCCGTCTCGCTGTCCGAGGTCCACGCCGCCGCCGCCCGCCGCCTCGAGCCGGGTCAGGCGGTGTACGTGGTCGTCGGCAACGGCGCCGAGCCGGTCCGCGTCCCCCTCGATGACGTTGCGGATCGGCCGAACCGAGATCGAGACGAGCCGTACACCAAGCATGGAAAGCAGCTCTCGCTGCGCGAAGCGCTCGCCGATCTCGCGGCGCGCGGCGATGTAGGCGGCGGTGGGCTCGTCGAGCTCGACGCCGACGGCCGCCGCGTGAACGTCGACTGACGTTCGGGTAGCTACCTCGCCGCATGCCCGGTCGATCTGTGCGGTGACTCGAAGGGTTCCTAGCTTGGACGAGATCCTTCTTGGAGGATTTCGTGACCCGTCCACTGACTCGGCCCCTGTCTCGGCTTCGGCCGACGATCAACGCGCTGCACCCCCACGCGCTGCACCCCCACCGCGAGCGAGGAAACTCGATGGTGCTCGCGATGATCGTGCTGTCTGCGCTCGGCACGCTGAGCGCGCTCACCGTCGTGACCGTCGAGGGTGGCATCGCGACGGCGGGCAACGAACGCTTTCACCTGGTCGCGGTGTACGCCGCCGAGAGCGGCGGCAGCGCCGCGATGGACTTCCTGCGCAGGAACATCAACCTGTCGACGGGCTGGACCGCGTACGTCTCGGCCAGTAACGCCAGTCCGCCGCAGCCCACCGGCATCGCCGGCAACAACGCCAGCGTCGGCGCGAGCGGGAACCTGTTCGCGACCGACATGCCCGGCTCGTACAGCGTGCAGATCCTCAACAACCGGAGCGACTCCGGCTACGCGACTGGCAGCGACAACGACAAGCGCGTGGTGATCCGCTCGACCGGCTACGGCCCCAACGGCGCGGTCGCCGTCATCGAGTGGGAGATCACCGCGCAGAACGCGCTCGGCGTGGGCCGGCCGTGCTCCGTCTACTCCCAGAAGAACGAATCCGAGGACGGCTCCGGCCGCAACGACTGCCTCGGCACCCTCAACACGTCCGACACCGCCACTTTCCGTCCCGGAGGCTGATCCGCATGCGCCGTATCTCCACCACTTGCTCGGTCGCCGGCATGCTCGTGCTCGGCGGCCTCGTCGCTCCCGCGACCGGCAGCGTCCTCACCGTCCCGACCTGCCCGGTCACCTCGGCCCCGACCACGTGGACGGGCATCAACCTCGACCTGCAGACCACCAAGAGCGGCACGGTCTATAACCCCTCGGGCCTCGCGCTGCAGCTCAACAACGCCGGCTCGGTGTTCAACACCAAGCAGATGTCGACCTCGGCCACCATGGTCTACGCCGCGGTCGGCGACTTCAACAAAGACGGCTGGCCCGACTTCGTGGGCGCGAGCGAGAACAGCTCGACCGGCTATCTCGACGTGTTCCAGAACGACACCTGGCAGAACGAGAACTGCACGACCTACGCGTGCACCGCGTACTCGGGCGCCGCGCCGAACTGGACCGACCCGACGGTCGTGGTCAACCCGAAGTTCACCAACGTGCGCTCGCTGCACACGACCGGATTCAACGGCCGCTACGCGCTCGCCGCCACCGACTTCAACGGCGACGGCTGGGACGACGTGCTCGAGATCCAGGCCCCCGCGAGCGGCTACCAGCTCACCACCGTCAACCTCTACATCAACAAGGCCGCGAACGACTCGTCGAACCGGCCGACGTTCAACACCGCGTACAGCCCGATCACCGGCATCTCGAGCTACGTCGGCATGCAGACCTGGTCGGGTACCAACATCGCGGCGCTCGACTGGAACGGCGACGGCTACATGGACGTGCTGCTCGGCTCGAGCGCCTCGAACGGCTCGATCCGGATCTTCAAGGGCAGCTGCACCAAGTCCGCCACCGCGGTCAAGAACGCGGCGGGCCTGTGGCCGTGCACCGGCAACCTGACGTTCACCGACCAGGGCTATCTGATCTCGGGCCTGGACTCGAACCACGGCGGCTCGGCCGAGGGCTTCGGCACCGGCAGCGGCAGCGTGCCGAGCTTCGCCTACGCCGACGTCGACGGCGACGGCAAGCGCGACCTCATCATCGGCGCGCCCAACTGCTGCACCACCGCGGCGTACCGGCTGCGTCTGTTCAAGGGCACGTCGGCGACCGCGGTCGAGAGCGTGGCATCGCAGAACCTGACCTCGACCGGCGCGGTCACCGGCGTGTTCGTCGCCGACTACTCGCAGGACGGCAAGCTGGACGTCATCGTCGCGACCGACGGCAAGAACTACAACACCGCGGTCAACGGCGGCACGACCTACTACTACGTCAACAACGGCACGACGACGCCGTTCTCGGGCGGCGTCAAGCAGCAGATCACGTTCCACGGCGTGCCCAACACCGACTACGACGTCGGCTTCGTGTTCGACTACGACCGCGACCCGACGCACTCGCCCGACGTGATGGTCGCCGACGGTAACGACTCCGCCGGCTACTACGTCATCGCCGACCGCCAGTCGACCACCTACGTCGACTGCGGCGAGGCGGCGTCGGGAATCGTCGACCTCGGCTCGCTGACCAACACCGAGATGGTGGTCACCGCGGCGCGCGTCACGCCGACCGTGGCGCTCAACGGCGGCTCGATGTCGCTCTACCTGTCGAACGAGGAGCCGGCCAACTGGGTGCTCGCGGCTTTGTGCCCGCTCAGCACGAGCGACTACTGCGCCGCGTTCCCCAAGGCGGTCGGCCGCTCGGTGCGCTGGAAGGCCGTGATGTGCTCGAACTCGACGCACACCACGACGCCCAAGCTCACCAGCATGAACGCCAAGTTCGATTACACGATCGCCAAGGAGCACTACCGCGCCGGCGTGGTGGTCAACGATGGCGTCGCCTACGTCGGCGCGTTCAACCAGCCGGGCGACCGCGGCCGGTTCTATGCGCTCAACGCCGGGCTGACCCAGGTCCTGTGGGACGCGTCGTCCAAGCTCGACGGGCAGTCCGACGCGAGCCGCAACATCTACACCGCGCTCAACACGGTGCCGCAGGTCCGCTATGACTTCACGGCCAGCAATGCCAATGACTCGCTGCTGCGCACGTTGCTCACCACGCCCGACGCGGCCAACACCACGTCGCTGATCAACTGGGTGCGCAGCGCGCGGTTCGGCGTGGGCAACGCGAGCATCCCGCTGACCAAGCTGGGCTCGATCGAGACGTCGACGCCGTCGGTGCTCACCAAGCCGGGCCGCCCGGCCTGGTACTCGTACGGCACCGCCGTCGACCGCTCGCACATCGAGTCGTTCATCTCGGCCAACGCCAACCGCGTCCCGCTCGTGATGTTCGGCTCCAAGGACGGCATGGTCCACGCGCTGTACACGATCCCGTCGAACATGACGGACACCCGCAACGGCACCGAGGCGTGGGCGTTCATCCCGCCGAGCGTCGCGAGCGCCATGCTGGCCGACTACAACTCGACGCTGAACGCGATCGCGTCCGCGGTCGATGGCCTCAACCACATCGTCGCCGCCGCGTTCCCCGACGGTTCGCCGACCCTGGTCGATTACCAGACCTCGAGCGGCACGTTCAAGACCGCCGCGGTGATCGCCGAGGGCAACGGCGGCAAGTCGTTCTCGGTCGTCGACGTCAGCCAGACGGTCAACCCGATCACCGGCGCGGTGACGGGCCCGACCCCGATGTGGAGCGCGACCCCGGGCACCAGCGAGGCCGGCCAGGCCTACGCCAAGCCGTCGGTGGTGCGCGTGAAGATCTCGAACGCCGAGCGCTACCTCGTGATCGCCGGCAGCGGTGTCGACTACACCGACCTGCTCGACCTCAAGGGCCGCATCGTCTCGGCCTACGACCTCACGACCGGGTCGCTGCTCTGGAAGTTCCAGGCCAAG
>DATIPJ010000144.1:0-2574 GCA_035472155.1 Kofleriaceae bacterium | reverse complement strand
TCCGCGGCGACGACGGCACGGTCTCCGCGGTGGTCGATCCGACCACGCAGCATCGCGAGTTCCACGCCGACCAGGACAGCATCAGCGTCGGTGGCCAGGACCACCTGCTCGGCCGCGCGGTCAACGCCGCCCAGCAGGCCGCCACCGGGCGCGCGCAGCAGAAGACGTACTCGGCGAACCACGCGATCACGGCGAAGATCGACACCGATACCTGCGGCCTGTGCCACGGCTTCGTCACGCGCATCAACCTCGCGTACCAGGGCATGGCCGAGGAAGAGCAGCGCGATCAGCTCGCGCGCCGCAAGGCCATCGTGTTCGACACACCGGGCGCACTGACCCACGTGCGCATCCTCGACTCCTGGGTGCGCGAGGACAACCAGCTGCCCGGCGCACCCGCCGTGCGCCCCGAGGGGCTCGCGGTGATCGACGCCGCGCGTGCGCGCGACGAGATGCTCGCCGCCCAGGGGCTGTTCCCCGGCGCCGGCGGCTGCGCGCAGGCCACGTTCAGCGAGGACTGCAACAACAACGGCGAGCTCGATCACAGCCTGACGCTGACCCGCGTCGACGAGGACGGCAATGTGATCGCCAGTGCCACGATCGATGAGGATGCCAATCACAATGGCTCGCTCGATCTGATCGACCGCGTGCCGCGGGAGAAGTCGATCGACGGCCGCCAGATGCGCTACGTCTACGGTGGCCGCAACGGTTCGACGCGCCAGATGGACGTCCACTTCGAGCGCGGCATGCACTGCATCGACTGCCACTTCCTGCAGGACGTGCACGGCGACGGCCACGTCTACAGCACCAACTGGGACGCGATCGAGGTCGAGTGCGAGGACTGCCACGGCGCCCGTGCGCGATCGACGCTGTTCACCTCGGGCCCCAACGGCGGCAACGACCTGCGGCGCGCACGCAACGACGACCTGAAGCCATTCTTCGAGGAGCGCGGCGATGCGATCATCCAGCGCTCGCGGGTCACCCCGGGCGTGTTCTGGGTCGTGCCGCAGACGGTCGACGCCGCGAGCCCGCTCGCGCGCGAGGCCCACACCGACAAGCACGTCGGTGAGCCGCGCCAGGGCTCGACGTACCAGGGCGCCGCGGGCGCGAGCCCGCTGGTCGACGCCAAGGTCGAATGCCAGACCTGCCACTCGAGCTGGGTCCACAACTGCATGGGTTGCCACGTCGACATCAACACCGGCGATCCGCAGCGCAAGCTGGTCGCCGCCGACGGCTCGATCACCAAGAGCGCGCGCGAGAACGAGGTCTGGCTGTCGAACGCCAGCTCCGCCGGCCACGTCAACTTCCAGCTGCTGGGCCTCTTGCGCTCGCCGTTCGTCCTGGGCACCGGCTCGGCCCCCGAGCTCGGGCGGCTCGCGCCGTTCCGCTCGTCGATGCAGGTCCACCTGTCGCTGACCGACGCCAACGGCGACACCATCACCGACAACCAGACGTTCACCACGTTCCAGGCGCTCGACGCCAACTCGGGCCGCACCAACGTGGCGACCAGCGGCGTCGCGATGAACCAGACCATGCCGCACACCACCCGGCCGAGCGAGGCGCGCGGCTGCGAGAGCTGTCACGCGCTGGTCGATCCGCAGGGCCGCGTGCGCAACGAGCACATCCTCGCCGAGACCTTCGGCCTGGGCACGGGCGCCTATCCCTACGTCGGCGACTGGGCGATCGCGGCGGGCACAGGATCGCTCGCCGGCCTCGGCGGGCTCGAGCTGTACGAGTACAAGCAGGAGCGCGAGCTCGCAGCCAACAAGGCGGGGACCTCGCAGCGCTTTCCGGGGATGATCGTCAACGCCGCCTCGCGCACCGCGGCCAAGGTCGAGCCGATCTTCGACGGCTCGGCCGGCGTGATCGCCACTGCCACCGCGGTCGACGTCGCGCTCGTCCGCAACTTCAACCCGGCGCCCGCGGTCGGCGGTACGCGGCCGCCGACGCTGCACGACCTCGCGATCCTCGCGGTCGACGCCGCCGGCGCGGGCAAGCTCGTGATCAGCGACATCACGCGGCGCGGCCACCCGACGTCGGCGCGCGTCTCGGTCGGAATCCCGGCCAGCTCGTTCGTGCTCGCGCTGCCGGCGGCGCCCACCGCGCTCGCGCACCTGGCCCCCGACGTCAGCGACCCGTTCGTCTACGTCGCGGTCGGCGCCCAGGGCGTCAGCGTGGTCCGCCTGCTCGACGCCCCGGGCGCTTCGCCCGCGGCGCAGCTCGTGCGCACCGTCGCGCTGCCCTCGGGCCGCACCGCGAGCGATGTCGCCCTCGCCGGCGATCTGCTCTACGTCGGCACGCAGCAGGGCACGGTCGAGTCGCTCTCGATCAGCGACCCCGAGCAGCCCACGCCGGTCGGCTCGGCCACCATCGGCCACCCGGTCGTCGATCTCGCCGTCGGCGGCTTCGTCCTCTACGTCGCCACCGCGAGCGGCGTCGCCGCGCTCTCCCTCGACGACCCGGCGCATCCGGCCACGCTCCCGGGCGGCTCGCTCAGCTTCGTCGCCGGCGCTGCCCTCGGCCTCGCCGTCGGTGCCGGCCATCTCTACGTCGCCGCCGGCGCCGGCGGCGTCGTCG
>DATIPJ010000143.1:0-3303 GCA_035472155.1 Kofleriaceae bacterium | reverse complement strand
GGCCCGCGACCGAGAGCGCGAGCAGGTCGTCGATCAGCGTCGTCATCCGATCGGCGGCGCGGCGGATCCGGGCCGCGACCGCAGGGACATCGGCGCCGGGCTCCATCAGCACATCGCTGAACCCGGCGATCGGCGCGAGCGGCCCGCGCAGATCGTGCGCGACCCGGCCCGCGAACGCCTCGAGCTCGCGGCTGTGCTCGTCGATGGCGGCGAGCCGCATGCGGACCAGCTGGCGCTGGCGGCCCAGTGACCGCAGCACGGCGAACCCGATGCCGACCGCCAGCATGATCGTGATGATGCCGATCGCCGCGTCGGCCAGCAGGCCGCGACGATGCAGGTCGGCGATCGCGAGCTGGTGCTCGTGGGCCGCGCGCTGATTGATATCGATCAGCCGCGCGATCGAGTGCTCGATCTGCGGCACCAGCGTGGGGATCGAGCCCGGCTCGTCGCGCTCCTGCTCGAGGCGCGCGAACAGCAGCTGCAGCGTCGACCACTCGCTGCGCTCGCCGGGCCCGGTCGCGATCGGATCGTACTGCCGCGCATCGGCGCCGATCTGCGCCGCGATCGAGATCAGCTGCGAGCGCTCGAGCGGCGCGGCGCTGAGCCGGTGCGCCTGATAGCGCAGATCGTCGGCGAGCGCGACCGATTGCAGCGAGTCATCGACCAGCTGCGCCGTGCGCGCCGCGGTCTTCTGCCCGATCGCCAGATCGAGCCCGAGGCTGGTGAGCGACAGCGCAGCGACCGCGGCGAGCGCGCTCACCACCAGCCATGCCGGCGCTACCGCGGTGAGCTCGCGCTCCTCCCGATGGGACCGCATCGCCACGGATGTAGCGCTCTCGGCGCCAGGCGCATATTAAGTCCACACGAAGAGCGGCTCCCGACACGTTTGGTAACAATCCTCCGGATGTGGCCAGTTGCCTGCGATCACAGGAAGCGCGAGAGCGTCATCACCCAGTTGTTCGCACCGCTATTCCACTTCTCGCTCGCCGCGCCCAGACCGCCGTCCGTTCCACGCCAGACCCACAGCTTGGTCGTACCGCCGCCATAATCGTAGAACGCGCCGAGGTCGGTCTTGCCGTCGCCGTCGAAGTCACCGGGGACGAACCGCGAGCGCGGCAAGCTCCAGTTGTTCGCGCCGCCGTCCCACGCGACCACCGGCGCCGCAAACCCGCCGGCCGTCGCGCGCCACAGCCACAACCGCGTGGTCGACGCGCCGTAGTCGTAGAGCGCGCCGATATCGGTCCTGCCATCGCCGTCGAAATCGCCGGCGATCGGCCGCGACTGCGGAACATTCCAGGCTCCCGCGCTGCTCGCCCACGCTACCGACGGGGCCGCGAATCCCGTCGCCGCGCCGGGCCACACCCAGAGCTTTGCCGTGCTCGCGCCGTAATCGTAGAACCCGCCGAGGTCGGCCTTGCCGTCGCCGTTGAAGTCGCCGGTCACGAATCGCGAGCGCGGCAGGCTCCAGTTGTTCGCGCCGCCGTCCCACGCGACGGTCGGCGCCGCGAATCCGCTCGCCGTGCCGCGCCATAGCCACAGCCGCGTGGTCGACGCGCCGTAGTCGTAGAGCGCGCCGATGTCGGTCCTGCCGTCGCCGTCGAAGTCGCCCGCGATCGGCCGCGACTGCGGCACGCTCCACGCGCCGGCGTTGCTCGCCCACGCAACCGTCGGCGCCGCGAAGCCTGCAGCCGCTCCGCGCCACACCCAGAGCTTGGCCGTGCTCGCGCCGTAGTCATAGAACGCGCCGATATCGGCCTGGCCGTCGCCGTTGAAGTCGCCGGTCACCAGCCGCGATCGCGGCACGCTCCAGTTGCCCGCACCGCTCTCCCACCTCAGCACGGGCGCCGCGAAGCCCGCCGCGGTGCCGTACCAGACCCAGAGCTTCGCCGTCGAGGCGCCGTAGTCGTAGAACGCGGCGATGTCCTCGAACCCGTCGCCGTTGAAGTCGCCGCGCGCACGCGCGAGGTCGTCGAGGACCGGCGCGCTCGGCGGCGCCCACAATGCATCGACCAGCAGCTGGGCGTCGTGTGCCTCGCGGTCATAGGCGTCGGGGAACGCCGAGACCTGCACGCGCTGACAGATCGCACCGATGTCGCCGGTCATCCAGCCATCGTTGGGAAACTTGCGTTGCATCGCATCCAAGAACGCGTTGGTGGCGTGTACCGGATCGGTGACTTGCGCCGGCGTTCCCCAGCCCTGCGATGGCCGCTGCTGGAACAGACCGAGGCTGTCGTGGTCGGCGGCCTCGGTGTAGTCGTGCAGCGTGCTCTCGGTGATCGCCGTCGTCACCGCGATCACCGCCGCGCGCTCGGCGAGCCCGCGGCCACGCGCGACCTCGGTGATCGCGCGCGCACACGAGACGTTGTACGCCGTGACCGCGCTGCCCATGCGCGGGCCATTCATCTGCGGCCGGACTTGATCGGCGACCGCGGCGTCGCTCGCGGTCGGTCCGCCGGACACGCACGCCGCCGTGGCGAGCGCCTGCGCGATCACGCCGCTGGGCTCGACATCGTCGGTCGCGGCGCATCCGCCGGCCGCTACACCACAGAGAACGGCAGCGATCAGAGATCGAAATTCGTTGTTCGGATTCATCGGTAGGTCCTTTCGATCACAGAGGCATCGACAGCGAAGCCGTCCAGTTGCCGGCGCCGCTGTCCCAGGTGATCGACGGAGCGCTGAGCCCCGCGGCGACACCGCGCCACACCCACAGCCGCGTGAGCCCGCCGCCGTAGTCGTAGAACGCGCCGAGATCCGCCTTGCCGTCGCCGTTGAAGTCGCCCGCGACGAAGCGCGATAGCGGCATGCTCCAGTTGTTCGCACCGCTGTTCCACCGGCCGACCGGCGCCGCGATCGCGCCGGCCGTGCCCGACCACACCCAGATGCCCGTGGTGCTGGCGCCGTAGTCGTAGACCCCGGCGATGTCGGCCTTGCCGTCGCCGTTGAAGTCGGCGGCCAGGAACCGCGACTGCGGCAGGTTCCAGTTATTCGGACCGCTGTCCCACTCGACCACCGCGGGCGCGAGGCCGCTCGTGGTCCCGTGCCACACCCACAGCTTGGTCCGGCTGCCGCCGTAGTCGTAGAGGCCGCCGACGTCCGCCTTGCCGTCGCCGTTGAAATCACCGGTCACGAACCGCGACTGCGGCAGGTTCCAGTTGTTCGCGCCGCTGTCCCAGATCACGGTCGGCGCGGCGAGCCCGGCCTGCGTACCGCGCCACAGCCATAGCCGGGTGGTGCTGCTGCCGTAGTCGTAGAAGCCGCCGAGATCGTCCTTGCCGTCGCCGTCGAAGTCGCCCGCGATCACGC
>DATIPJ010000142.1:0-14585 GCA_035472155.1 Kofleriaceae bacterium | reverse complement strand
CCGCGACCGCCGTCGATTCGACCGGCGCGCCGGTCACCGCCTGGAACCTGACGCTCGACAAGCCGACGATCGAGCTGAGCGCCGGCACCGACGCGACCGCGGTCGTCACGCTGAAGGTGCCCAGCTCGGTCAACGTGCTGGCGGGCACCGTCAAGATCGACGCCACGACGAGCCTGGGCACGATCACCACCCAGGCCACCGTCAACGTCGCCAAGCAGATCACGTACACGATGCGCCTCAACGGCGCCAAGTGCGTCTATCCGCTCGCCGCCAACACGCAGACCACGATCGCGCAGGGCACCAAGGTGCGCTGGGTCAATCAGGACACCGCGAACCGCATCGTCATCCACATCGGCGCCGTCGGCGGCAAAGCGATCACCGGCTTCGACCACGAGCCGGATCCCGGCATGGCGCCCAACGGCGGCACGTTCGAGCAGACCGCGGCGTCGGCGACGGGCGCGATCGACTGGTACTGCCACAACCGCGACAACTCGCAGGGGATCCAGCTCAAAGCAGCTCCCTGACGAGTGATCCCCCGCCGGGGATCTCGACCCGAAGTACCATGCGCACAGCCGTGCGGCACCAGATGCGGATCCCGGTCGGCGTCGTCGTTCGCGGCCTCGCGGGTGCGCTTGTCGCCGCCGCGGTCGCCGCGTGCAGCACGCCGTCGGTCGCGTTCGAGCGCATCGATGAGGAGATGCAGCGCGCGCGCTGCGAACGCCTGACGCGCTGCGGGCTGTTTGCCGACGAGGGCGCGTGCCTCGACTACTTCTGGGTGCTGGGCGATCCCGGGCTTGCCGCCGCGGTCGCCGCGCACGAGGTCGAGTACGACGGGGCGGTCGCCGAGCTGTGTGTGGAGGCGCTGGCGGCGCAGAGCTGCGACCTGACGGCGCTCGACGCGCGCACGGCCCCGCCCGCGTGCACCCGCATGCTGCGCGGGACGCAGGAGGCGTCGCTTGCATGCTCGTTCGACGCCAAGTGTGTCTCCGGCGTGTGCGAGGTCGGCGAGTGCCCGCCGACGGGCTGTTGCGTCGGCTCGTGCCGCGCCGTGCAGGCCCCGGTCGGCGCCGGCCTGGCGTGCGCCCGGGCCTCCGACTGCGCGGACGGCCTGGTATGCGCGAGCAACCGGACCTGCCGTGCGCCGGCGCGCGCCGGCGAGGACTGCGCGAGCGATCGCGACTGCGCCGCGGGCCTGGGCTGCATCAACCCGCTCGCCACGATGCCCGGCACGTGCCGCGCGCTGCCGCATCTCGACGAGGAATGCCCCTACGGCCGGTGCGCCGACGAGGGCGCGCGCTGCGACGCCGCGAGCGGCCGGTGCACGCCCGTGGGCCTGCCGGGCGCGCCGTGCAGCGGGCCGGGCGACTGCTCGCCGTACCTCGAATGCGATGCCGACACCCACGCGTGCCGCGCATTCCCGCAGCGCGGCATGCCGTGCAGCGCCGGCTGCGGCGGCGAGGCGTACTGCGCGCGCAGCGGCGGGCCGACCGGCACCTGCGTGGCCCCACAGCCCAACGGCTCGCCGTGCACCGCCTACAACGAGTGCGCGAGCTTCTACTGCGCGTCGGGCCCGATCTTCGATAGCTGCATCGACGCGCCGGTCTGCTTCTAGCGCGCAGGCCGCCGCCCGCGCGCTACTCGGCGACTTCGCGCAGCTTGCGCAAGAGCTCGCGAGCGTCGTCGCAGTGCGAGGCCGCGTCCTTGAGCGACTGGCGGATCAGCTCGAAGCTCGCGCGCGGGATGTTGTTCGAGTACTGCTCGAACTCGCCCTCGGCGGCCATCACCTCGATGCGCAGGCTCGACAGCAGATCGTTGAGCGACGCCGAGGTCTCCGCGGTGGCGGCGGCGATCTCGAGCGCGCGGCGCACCTTGACGCTGCCCGACTCGAGCGTCAGCTGCTGCTCGGCGCGCTCGAGCTTGTTCTTGATGCTGTCGCGCTCGATCTCGATCATCGAGAGATCGTTCTCGAGATCCTCCATGCGGCGCGCGGACTCTTGGTTGAACTTGTTGGTGCGATAGACGCGCAGCTCGGTCTGGAGCTGCTCCACGCGCCGCCGCAGCACGCGGATCTCGACGTCGGCCTCGCTCGGTCCGGCGATGACCGGCGGCGGAGGCGCGGGCGGCGGGGACGCGGGCGGGGGCGGCTGCCCGACGACGGAGACGTGCCCCGTCGCGGCCACGGGCGCGGCCGGGCCCATCCCGTAGTGCTGGTTCATCGGCGCCTGGGACGCGCCGTCATTGCCGCCCACCGACGGGCTGGTGTCGACGAAGCGCAGCCACAAGCTCCCGCAGCGGACCGCGTCTCCGTGCTTGAACAGGTGGCTCTGGACCCGCTGCTCCTGGAAGTACACGCCGTTGGCGGAGCTCAGATCCTCGAGGATGTAGCCACCCCCGCCCCAGAACACGCGCGAGTGGTGCCGCGAGACCATCGCATCATCGGTGCGGATCGCGCAGTCCATGGCGCGGCCGATCCTGATCTCGGTCGAGGCGAGATCGAGAGAACCCTCGATGCCCTGTGCATCGCGCCAGAGGAGCCGGGCCACGTCTGAAAAAGGTAAGCCAGGCCGGTCAGATCCACAAGTTCGCACCTGGTGATCACACCAGTGTGGTAGGAACCGGCCATGTGCGGTGTCTTCGGTATCCATGGCCACGATGAGGCGGCGAACATCGCCTATCTCGGCATGCATGCGCTCCAGCACCGCGGGCAGGAATCTGCCGGGCTGGTCGCAGTGGACGACGGGCGGCTCCGGAGGCACGTGGCCATGGGCCTGGTTTCGGACGCTTTCAACCGCGAGACCCTGTCCAGGTTGCCAGGGGTCACCGCGATCGGGCACGTGCGCTACTCGACCGCGGGATCGTCCGAGGTGCGCAATGCCCAGCCGTTCCTGTTCGAGTACTCCGGCGGCCAGCTCGCGATCGCGCACAACGGCAACATCGTGAATGCGCAGGAGTTACGGGCCGAGCTCGAGTCGTCCGGCTCGATCTTTCAGACCTCGAGCGACACCGAGGTGATCGTCCACCTGATGGCCAAGTCGCGCGAGCCCGACGTGCTCGGCAAGCTCATCGCTGCGCTTCGCCGGGTGCGTGGAGCGTATTCACTCGTGTGCTTGACCCACGACGCCAAGATGATCGGCGTCCGCGATCCGAACGGGTTCCGCCCGCTGGTGATCGGCCGCCTGAAGGATGCATTCGTGTTGTCGAGCGAGACCTGCTCGTTCGATCTGATCGAGGCCGAGTTCATCCGCGAGGTCGAGCCGGGAGAGATCGTCATCATTGATAAGAGCGGCATGACGTCGCATCGGCTGCCCGAAGTTGCGGCACCTACGTTTTGCGTGTTCGAGCACGTTTACTTCGCGCGGCCGGACAGCTTCCTGAACGGAAGGTCCGTGTACCGGGCGCGCGAGAAGCTCGGCAAGCGCCTCGCGCAGGAGGCGCCGGTCGCGGCCGACGTGGTGATCCCGGTTCCGGACTCGGGCGTGCCGGCGGCGGTCGGATACGCCAACGAGGCGCGCGTGCCGTTCGAGATGGGGCTCATCCGATCGCACTACGTCGGCCGGACCTTCATCGAGCCGCAGGACTCGATCCGCCACTTCGGCGTGCGCTTGAAGCTCTCGGTCGTGCGCTCGATCGTCGATGGCAAGCGGGTCATCGTCGTCGATGACTCGCTGGTGCGCGGCACCACGTCGCGCAAGATCGTCAAGATGCTGCGCAACGCGGGCGCGCGCGAGGTCCACCTCCGGATCAGCGCGCCGCCCACCACGCACCCGTGCTTCTACGGCATCGATACGCCGACGCGCAGCGAGCTGGTCGCCGCGTCGCACACCGTCGAGGAGATCGGGCGCTACGTCACGTGCGATTCGATCGCGTACCTCTCGCACGACGGCATGATGGCCGCGGTCGGGGCCGAGCCGAGCGGGGCAGGGTATTGCTCGGCCTGCTTCACGGGTAAGTATGCGGTACCGCTCGCAACGCCGGACCTTGTCCAGCTGCGGCGCGCCAGGGTATAGAGAGCCGCCATGGGACTGGAATCCGTAGATGTGCGCGCGATCCGCACGCAACTGAAGGAGCTGGGCGAGAAGGTCGCCGAGCTCCGGGGGTTACTTTGACGTCGATCAGAAGCGTCTGAAGATCGAGGAGCTCGACTCGATCGCGGCGCGGCCGACGTTCTGGGACGATCAGAAGAAGGCGCAAGCGCTGCTGCGCACCAAGAAGGAGCTCGAGCAGGTGGTCGGCGTGTACGACGCGCAGCTGCGCGCGCTGTCCGACGCCGAGGTGTTGCTCGAGCTCGCCGAGGAGGCCGGCGACGAGGCGTCGGCCCACGAGGTCGAGAGCACGGTGGCGGCGGTGCGCAAGGCGCTCGACGACATCGAGTTCAAGCGCATGCTATCGGGCGAGCTCGACGGCAGCGGCGCGATCGTCACGATCACCGCCGGCGCTGGCGGCGTCGACGCCTCGGACTGGGCGCAGATGCTCTTGCGCATGATGATCCGGTTCGCCGAGCGCAAGGGCTGGAAGGTCGAGGTCCTCGACGAGACGCCTGCCGAGGAAGCCGGGATCAAGAACGCGACGCTCACCGTGACCGGCGACTACGCCTACGGCCTGCTCAAGGCCGAGGACGGCGTGCACCGCCTGGTCCGCGTGTCACCGTTCGACGCCAACGGCCGGCGCCAGACCTCGTTCGCGGCGATCACGATCACGCCGGACATCGACGACGACATCGAGGTCGACATCAACGAGGTCGACCTCAAGATCGATACTTATCGTGCGGGCGGCGCCGGCGGCCAGCACGTCAACAAGACCGATTCCGCGGTGCGTATCACCCACATGCCGACCGGCATCGTCGTGCAGTGCCAGAACGAGCGCAGCCAGCACTCGAACAAGGCCAAGGCGATGAAGCTGCTGCGCGCGCGGATCTACGACTACGAGCTCGCCAAGCGCGAGGCCAAGGCGGCCGAGGACGCCAAGGCGCGGCTCAAGATCGAGTGGGGCTCGCAGATCCGCAGCTACGTCCTGTTCCCCTACCAGCAGGTCAACGACCACCGCACCGAGCTCAAGACGTCGAATGTCGACGGCGTGCTCGACGGCGACCTCGATGATCTGATCCGGACCTACCTGCTCAAGGCGGCGAACAACCCCAAAAATTAGCGCCCGCTCGCGTGGACGGCGCGGTGCGCCGATACCGCCTGCTCGAGCATCGCGGTGAGCTCCTCGGTCGACTTGCCGGCACCGACGACGCGCTCGCTGCCGATGAACAGCGTGGGCAGCGCATGGATGCCGGCGGCGCGCATCTCGGCCATCTCGGCGGCGACCCGCACCTCGGCCTGCGGGCGATCGCGGCGATAGCGCTCGACGTCGCAGCCGACCTCGGCGGCGATCTTCTCGCAGCCTTCGTCGGTCATGTCCTCGGGCTTGGCCGCGAACAGCGCGGCGGCCATCGCCTCACCCTTGCCCTGGGCGTCGGCGCAGCAGTACGCGAGCGCGGCGGGCATCGCGTGCGGGTGGCCGGCGAGCGGCAGCATCTTGCGCACCACGCGGATCGGGCTGGTCACGCGCGCGAGCGCGGTCGTCAGCCGCTCCTGCATCCGCCGGCAGTACGGGCACTCGAAGTCGACGACCTCGACCACCGTGGCCGCGTCGGGCGCCTGCGCCTTCTCGACGAACGCGGGCGTGCCGGGCGGCATCGCGGGAGCGGGCGGCTCGCCCCCGCCGGTCCACAGCGCCAGGAGGCCGACGGTGGCAAGCAGCCCCGCCGGCGCGGCGACGATGCGCGCGAACGTCGGCTTCATCGCGCGTGCGCCGGCGAGCACGAGGATCGCGTACGCGAGTGCGGCGGGGTCGGCGACCATGCAGAGCTTGCACCACGCGCCGATCGCGAACGCCTGCACGCCGATCAGGAACAGCGCGCCCGCCGCGCCGCCGATCGCCAGCGCGCGCCGGAGCCGCGGCGCCTCGACGAAGCCGAGGACGACGGCGGCAAGGAAGAACACGACGCCGACCACCGGCATCGGGATGCCGAGCGGATGCGCCCACGCCGATTCGCGGACGGTCGCACAGCCCTCGGCGCAGAACGTCGGCGAGGCGCCGAAGGTGTCGATGAGGCTCGCGATGCTCGCGCCGAGGCCCACCACCGCGAACGCGAGCGCTGCCAGAGAAAGCCTTGGACGCATCGAGGCCAGGAACCGGCGCGCGGAGCGGCCGCATTCCCGCGCCCGGGGGCTCGATCGGAAAGACGGCTCGCGTCGCTCGTCTAGCGCTTGGTGCCGGTGAAGCCGGTCGTGAACTTGAGCTCGGCGCCGGCGAGCAGGGCGCGCGTGGTGCCGTCGGGCGCGGGGCCGGCGAACAGGCAGCCGCCCGCATAGCCGATCGTCACCAGGCCGCGCTCCATGTCGGTGGCCTCCCAGTCGCCCGACGACTTGCCGGTGGTGACCAGGTCGGCGTCGGCGAGCGAGTAGCCGAGCATGGCGCAGTTGATCCCGTTGGTGACGATCCCGCCACCAAGGTAGAGGCGGAATGACTCACCGGCCTCGCCGATCACCCCGAACGCAGGGTTGGTGTGGAGGGTGACATTGCCGCCGCACACCACATCGCAGTTGGGATTGCTGGTGCCGCTGCCGCACGTGCCGGGCGCAGGCTGGGTCAGCGCGCCGTCGCACTGCGCGGTCGGCAGGTCGACCACCATCTGGTGCTGGTGCATCACGTCGCGCTGCTCGACCACGACCTGGTTGGGCCACGCCTCGCCCGGGCACACGACGTCGGGGCGCGCGCAGTCGAGGTTGAACGCGTACGGCTTGCCCTGGTGGGTGATCGTGAAGCTACCGCCCGCCACGCCGAGCTCGTGGTTGTAGACCGCGCCACCGATCTTGACCTCGACGCCGATCGTGTCGTCATAGTCGATCGCCCAGGTGCCGCGGACGTCGGGCGCCGGGGAGGTCGAGCCGGCCGCGCAGCCATCGCCCTGGGCGCCCATCATGAACGGCAGGGCGGGGAGGCTCATCAGCGCGAGGTGCAGGGTCTTGAATCGCATGCTCGGCGATATTTCAAGGCACAGGCCACGGCGGAACGCGCGATCGACACCGCCGTGCGCCCACTTACGCGCCGCGCGCTGTGGGATTTCGCAGCGTCAGGTTCTGGTCATGTGGAGGCAGTCGACGTGACCCCGTGGCTTCACGCAGCGGTACCTACATGCGAGCTACGGATTCTTCCCGCTGCCGGCGGGGACGTCGAGCGCGGCGACGGCTTCCTTGGCCTTGGCGAGCGCATCGGGGTTTGCCTGACCCGCCGGCATCGTCTCCCAGAGCTTCACCGTCTCCTCGCGGAACAGGCGTTCGGCGGCCTTGTCGCCCTGCTTGGCGGCGATCTCGGCCCGCTGCGCGAGCACGCGCGCCTTGCGCGGGCCGTAGACCAGGCGCAGCGCCTCGTCGGTCCATCGCGCCGCCTCGGGGAGCTTTCCCGCCTTGAGATAGATCCAGCCCAGGCGGGCGCGCGGGTCGTACTCGTTGGGCAGATCGCGCGCCGACTTCTCGAGCGCCGGCACCAGGTCGAGCGGGTGCCCGAGGTACGCGTAGACCTCGCAGCGCTGCCAGTTGTAGGTCATCGCGGCGATCGGCGTCGGCGCCTTGGCCGCGGCGTCGTCGAGCATCGCGCGCTGCTTCTCGGCGACCGCCTTGGCCTCGGCCGGCTTGCCGAGCGCGTCGAGGTTGTCGCGCAGGTTCGCCATCGCGTCCGAGCGATCGTCGGTCGAGAGCGGCGCGGCCTCGTCGGCGAGGAGCTTGGTCAGCCGCGCCACCGCGCGCTCGCGCAGCTTCTTGACCCGGCCGGCCAGCGCGGCATTGGCCTTGGCGTCGTCGGCGCAGATCATCGCGCTCACGATGAAGTCGGTCGCCGCGGCCGCGTTGCCGGTCTCGTCCATCGACTTCTCGGCGACGTCGAGACAGCCGGTGGTGTCCTTTTGCCTGCGCTTGGTGACGATCAACGAGGTCAGCGCGTCGGGCCGCCGCGTCCAGTCTGCGGGGGCCTGCGCCAGCGCCGCCACGAGCTCCTGCTCCGCCGTCGTGTACTCCTTGACCGCGAGCGCGCGCTCGGCGCCGAGCAAGTGGGCATCGGCCCCGGCGGCGCCGCCCTGCTGCGCCTTGATGCCGGCGTCGAGGAAGGTATGGAACTGCGCGAGGCTGGCCGCGCCGACGAACCGCGCCAGCACGGCGTCGGTGCGCCCGCTCGAGCGATCCTCGCCGATCACGTAGAACGTCGGCCACGCATACGGCGGGTACTTGGCGACCGCCTCGGCGTTGGCTGGCTTGTCGGTGTCGAGCCGCGCGAACACGAAGCGATCGACGTCACCCTTGAACGACGGATCGATGAACACCGTCGACTGCATCGACAGGCAGGTGTGGCACCACGGCGCCCACAGATCGACCATCACCGGCACCTTGCGGATCTTCGCGCACGCCAGTGCGCTCGGCAGGTCATCGGAGATCCACGGCATGACCTCGTTGCCCTCGGGGCGGATCTTCGAGCAGGGATCCGCGGCCACCGCGCCGCGCGCCGTGCGCTCCGCGTCGGTGCGCGCATGCTCGCCAGCGGCCGGCTCGGGAGACCGGCCCGGCTCGACGTGGTCTGGCCGGGCCGGCGACTTGCTGTCGCACGCGGCGACGCCGGCGAACGCGATCGCGAGCGCGAGGAGACGCTTCATGTCCGCGTGATACCACGCGCAGATCGGGTATGGTGCGTCGCCATGTCGTCGCGCCCGCAACAGCCTCCGGAGAGCACCCTCGACCGCATCATGGACGAGCGGCGCGCCAAGGCCAACGCACTGCGCGATGCCGGGAGCAACCCGTACCGCAACGACCTCGGCCCCGCGACGACGCTCGCCGAGATCCGCGCGAAGTACCAGGCGACCAAGCCACCGCCGCCCGATCCGGCTGCACCGCGCGCCAAGGGTGATCGAGGCGACGCAGGCGACAAGGGCGACAAGGCCGCTGGCGATGGCATCGTTCCGATCGACGGCCAGAGCTTTCGGGTCGCCGGCCGCGCCGTTGGCAAGCGCGGGTTCGGCAAGACCGTGTTCGTCCCGCTGCGGGATACCACCGGCGACCTCCAGCTCTACCTGAACGTCGACCACCTCGATCCCGACGACTTCGCGCGCACGCTCCCCCAGCTCGACGCCGGCGACATGGTCGTCGCCGAGGGCCCCGCGTTCTGGACCAAGCGCGGCGAGCTGTCGATCCTCGTCAAGCGGTTCTGGATCGTCACCAAGTCGCTGCGCCCGCTGCCCGACAAGTGGCACGGCATGACCGACGTCGAGCTGCGCTACCGCCAGCGCTACGTCGATCTCGCGATCAGCCCCGACGTGCGCGAGGTGTTCCGCAAGCGGTCGCGGATCATCACCGGGATCCGCCGGTTCTTCGACGCGCGCGACTACCTCGAGGTCGAGACGCCGATGATGCACTCCAACGTCAGCGGTGCCGCGGCGCGGCCGTTCGAGACCCATCACAACGCGCTCGATATCAACCTCTACCTGCGCATCGCGCCCGAGCTGTACCTGAAGCGCCTCGTGGTCGGCGGCTTCGAGCGCGTGTACGAGATCAACCGCAACTTCCGCAACGAGGGGCTGTCGCGCTCGCACAACCCCGAGTTCACGATGCTCGAGTTCTACCAGGCGTACGCGACGTACCTGGACCTGATGGACCTGACCGAGACGCTGGTCGGCGAGCTCGCACACGATGTCGCGGGTGGAACGCGCGTCACATGGGATGGCACCGAGCTCGAGCTCGCGGCACCCTGGCGGCGGATCTCGGTGCGCGACGCGGTCCGAGAGCTGGGCGGCGTGGACGACGCCAGCCGCGTGTTCGAGGACCCCGAGCTTGCCGCCGAGGTCGCGGTCCGCTCGGGTGTGCCTGCGGCCGATGTCGCGCGCATCCTGCTCGAGCCGCTGTCCGGCACGCCCGACGGCCAGGACGGCGAGGCCACGATCGCGAAGTTCAAGGACCCCGCACAGCGGCCGGCAGTGGCGCGCGCCCTGGTCGAACGCTATCCCAATGAGGAGGCCCGGCGCGTCACCGCCGGACACCTCGGGTACTACGTGTTCGAAGCCACCGCCGAAGCCAAGCTCGTCCAGCCGACCTTCCTCACCGAGTTCCCGATCGCGGTGTCGCCGCTCGCCCGTAAGAACGAGGCCGATGGCGCGTTCTGCGATCGCTTCGAGCTCTTCATGAACGGCAAGGAGATCGCCAACGGGTTTTCCGAGCTCAACGACCCGGACGACCAGCGCGCGCGCTTCCTGGCGCAGGCGCGGGCGCGGGCGGTCGGGGCGGCCGAGACCATGGACTTCGATGAAGACTATTGCCGGGCGCTCGAGGTCGGGCTGCCGCCGACGGCAGGGGAGGGCATCGGCATCGATCGCATCGCCATGGTGCTGACCGGCCAGTCCTCGATCCGCGACGTGATCCTGTTTCCGCTGATGCGGCCGGAGTGACGATGGAGGCGAAGCTGGACCCTCCGCGGAGTCCGGGTCGGCCCCAGAAGGACCGAGACCCCGCGGTCCTGCGCGGCTGGATCGACCTCGCCGTGGGGCTCGCGCTGATCGCGATCGGCGCGATCATCCTGACGGCGAGCTTCGATCTCGCCCGCTCGCGCGTCACGCATGTCGCGACGTACATCCCGATCGGCGTCGGCGCGCTGACCGCGGTGCGCGGGATCTGGCGGTTGTTGCGCAGCGCGGGCGGCATCCGGCTGTCCTACAAGTCGTTCGTCGCATGGCGCTACCTGCTGGTCGCCCGCGTCAAGGTCAGCCGCCGCGTCCAGTGGATGCTGCTCGCCGGCTTCACCGCGCAGCTCGTCGGCGCGCTGCTGCTGCTCGGCTTCATCGACGCCGGCAACCCGAGGCTCGCGCTCGCGCTGTGGATCCTCGCCGGCGTCTCGTTCCTGTTCAACGCCCTCGTGGTGTTCATCGGCGTGCTGCGCCACTCCAAGCCCGCGCTGATCATCGGCATCATCGGGATCGTCCTGTTGGGCCTGTCGCTGCTGCTGCTGCGCCTGGTCGGCCGCGGCACGGTCCCGCTGTTTCACCTCGAGCCGGAGACCGCGCTCGACGTCCTTCGCGTGGCCAGCGGCACCGCCATCCTCGGCGCCGTGCTGGTGCTGCTCGCGATGCTGTTCGGCACGCTGCGCGCGTTCTTCACGTTCTTCACCACGGTGCCGATCGGCGGCGTGTGGATCGGAACGGCGGCGCTGGTCGCCGTGCTCTCGGTGATGAGCGGGTTCGAGACCGACCTGCGCGACAAGATCCTGGGCTCCAACGCCCACCTGCAGATCACGCGCGAGGACGGCGACTTCACCGAGTGGCGCGAGATCAAGGCCAAGATCGATCGCATGCCGGGCGTGATCGCGTCGTCGCCGTACGCGACGAGCGAGGTCGTGATCGCCGCCAACAACACGCCGATGAATGTCGTCATCAAGGGGATCGATCCGGCCAACATCGGCAAGGTCTCCGACCTGGTCAACGACCTCGAGGATCGCGAGGCGGTCAAGCGACTCGAGCCGATCGTCGCCGATCCGCACGACCTGCGCGTGCCGCAGACGCCGCGGCCGAGCGGCAGTGAGGTCATCGACCCGCCGCCCGCCGACATGCCGAGCTCGGGCGACCCGATCGACTTCTCGCGCCCATCGAGCGCCAACAGCGACGGCAGCGCTTTCGACGCCGCCGCGGATCACGGCGCGGCTCATCCCGCGGATCGGGCCGCGGATCGGGCCGCCGATCAGGCCGCCGATCATGCCGCCGATCATGCGATCGAGCACCCCGGCGAGGTCGAGCCGCCCGAGCCGTTCGGCGGCGACGCCGGCAAGCTGATCGACGCCGCCACCGTCGATCCCGCGCCGTCGGATCTGCTCACCACCGACGAGCCGCCGGCGGATTACAGCCGCCCCGACTACGCGCCCGACTCGGTCGTGAAGGTCATCGATGTGCCGTTCGACAGCCCGTCGCTATCGCGCCGCACGCAGTCGCTGCCCGGCATCCTCGTCGGACGCGAGCTGGTCAAGCAGACGCACCTCTACACCGGCGAGGAGGTCCGCGTGGTGTCGCCGCTGTCCGACCCGGCGAACCCGGACGCCAATGGCACGCCGATCCCGTTCAACCGCGATTACCGTGTGGCCGGTATCTTCTTCACCGGCATGTACGAGTACGACCTCAAGTTCGTCTACGTGACGCTGCAGTCGCTGCAGGACTTCCTCGACCGCGGCGATGCGATCGATGGCATCGAGGTCCGCGTGACCAATCCCGACGACACCGACGCGTACGTGGCGAAGCTCCACAACGACTTTGGCCCGCACTACCGGATCCAGGACTGGAAGGAGCTCAACCGCAGCCTGTTCTCGGCCCTCAAGCTCGAGAAGATCGCGATGTTCCTCGTGCTCGGCATCGTGATCCTCGTCGCGTCGTTCTCGATCATCGGCGACCTCATCATGGTCGTGGTCGAGAAGCAGCGAGAGATCGCGCTGCTCAAGACGCTCGGCGCCTCGGACGTCGGCGTCATGCAGCTGTTCGCCGTGCAGGGCCTCATGATCGGGCTGATCGGCACGGCGATCGGGATCGCTACGGGTCTCCTGCTGTGCTGGGCCGGCAAGCGATTCGGCGTCCCGGTCAGCCCCGACGTCTACTACATCGATCGGCTGCCGATCCATGTCGAGCCCACGTCGGTGATCGCAGCAGCGAGTGCCGGGATCCTGATCAGCATCGCGGCCACGCTGTATCCGGCTCTGGTCGCCGCGCGTGTGCGCCCTGCTGCGGGAATGCGCCACTAGCGCCCCGGATCCTGTGAAGGTGGGGTGACGACTTCGGGGTGCGCGCTCCTGAATCCAGCGACTTGTGCGATGGCATGCGGAGTGCTTGGTCTCCCCGGCATGAAGAACGGGCTCCTCGTCGCAACGGGTCTAGCAGCGGGTCTTCTGGCGGGCGCTCCGCGCATCGCATCGGCCGATGGGTACCTCGGCCTCGCCCTCGGCTCCGAGCCAGGCGTGAACGACAGCTTTGCTGCGTTCGCACAACCGACCGGGCGCAGCCTGCGGGGGCTCGCCGGCCTGCGGTTCGGCAATGTTTCGCTCGAGGGCGCGCTCAATGGCTTCGACGTCAACACGTTGTACAGCCAGGAACGGACCGTCTATGCGCTGTCGGCGGCGCTCAAGCTGAGCATTCCGCTCGGGAACAACTTCGAGGCATTTGGCCGCGCCGGACTCGAGCGAACCTGGCTCAGCGTCGATGATCCTCAGTTCGATCTGACCGGAGACGGCTGGCTCGCGGGCGCAGGCTTCGAGTACCGGCTCAACGCGATCCTCGCCAACGCGTCGCTGTTCATCGACTACTCGGTTCACCGCACCTCCCTCGAGAGTGAGCGCCAGAAAGCGGACGCAACCTCACGGTTCTGGGGCCTCGGTTTCACGGTCGGGATCTGAATTTTCCGCCCAGGCGTCCGATCAGAACGATCGCGCTTGTCGCCGGAGGCGCAGGCAACCATTGCGGCGCAGCAATGGTCCGAACACGCGTTGACACCTGCAAGGCTCGTGAGTAAGTTCCTGCGCCCCTTAGAGATTCCCTTGTGACCGACGCCGCCGAGTCCCCCTCCGTCGACGCTTCCCTCGATCCGGCTGCGCCGAGACCCGGTGACGTCGCCCTGCCGCTGCGCCGGTCTCCGCGCGGCGCGCATATCGTGGTCGAAAAGCTCGGCAAGTCGTACATGCATGGCGGCAAGGCGCTCGCGATCCTGTGGGACATCGATCTCGTCCTCGTTCCGGGCTCGATGGTCGCCGTCGTCGGCGCCTCGGGCATCGGCAAGTCGACGTTCCTGCAGCTGCTCGGCACGCTCGACCTGCCGACCTCGGGCTCGATCCGGTTCGATGGCGAGGAGCTGACGACGATGTCAGCCGCGCGGCTCGCCGAGTTTCGCAATCGGCGCATCGGCTTCGTGTTCCAGTTCCATCACCTGCTGCCGGACTTCACCGCGCTCGAGAACGTGATGATGCCGGCGCTGATCCAGCGCATCCCGGCGGAGCGCGCGCGCACGATGGCGCGCGACATCCTCGGCCGCGTCGGCCTCCTGCATCGCCTCACGCACCGCCCGAGCGAGCTGTCGGGAGGCGAGCAGCAGCGCGTCGCGCTCGCCCGCGCGATGGTGCTCGAGCCCTCGCTGCTGCTCGCCGACGAGCCCACCGGCAATCTCGATCGCTCCACCGGCGAGGCGATCCACCAGCTATTCCTCGAGCTCAACCGCGAGCACGGCTCCACGCTCCTGGTCGTCACCCACAACCCCGACCTCGCAGCGCTCATGCCGCAGAGGTTGCGCATGATCGACGGCGGGCGGCTGCTGCCCGAGGGGCAGGTGCCGCCGGTATCGCCATCGGGCACGCACGCGGTCGCCTCGCCCGATCCCGTCCCGCCACCCGCAGGAGCGGCATCGTGAAGCGGTCTCTGGTCGTGATTCTGTCCTGCGCGGTCGGCGCAGGTTCCATCGCACTGGCACAGCCTGCACCGGCGAACCAGCCCAAGCCTCCACCGGCGCAGCAGCCCGCCCAGCCCAAGAAGCCCGGGCCCGCGC
>DATIPJ010000141.1:0-18809 GCA_035472155.1 Kofleriaceae bacterium | reverse complement strand
GCGCCGTGGAGCCGCGCGGTCACGCCGATGTCGATCCGCCGCGGGACGTCGCCCATCACGCGCGCGGCGTAGCCCGCCTCGCCGGCGACCCAGATGGCGCCGTCGCTACCGAGCGCCAGGGCGTGGAGACAGCCGGTGGTGCCGCTGTCGATCGTCTGCCAGCGCTCGCCGCCATCGCGCGACACGGCGAGCAGACCGCGCTCGCCGCACGCCCAGAGCGAATCGCCGACGGCGAGGACGTCGCACAGCCCCTCGCGCGGCGCAGCGCACGGCTCGAAGTGGCGCGCGTCCGACGACACCAGCACCATCGGCGAGCGGTCCGCCGCGCGCCCCACCGCGACGATTCGCTGATCGGTGACCGCGATCGCAGTGACGTCACGCCCGGTGTCGTCGGATTCGTACAGCGCCGACAGCACCAACTCGGCCGTCATGCGCGGCATTGTGACTCGTGACCGCCGGCTGCGCGCGTCCGACGGCCAGGCAAAGACGGAGGGCGCGGCGAGCGGGTTGCGGCCAAGCCAGCCGAACCATGAAGCGGACTTGATCGGAGAGAGGAACGCGCTCGCCGCGCCTCGGAGGCAACGCGGAGGTCCGTTGCTTGGGATCAATATCCGTTATCACGGACGTGCGGTCAAGCGGGTTTCGTCACCGCCGTGCGCTCCGTCGCACTCGACGACGCGCTGCGGCCCGCGAGCCGCTCACGCCGGCGCGAAGGCGTTCGTCGGAATGTCGAGGGCGCTGCGGTCCTCGCGCGCGATCAGCTGCGCCTTGGCGGCGACGGCCGGCAGCACGTTGAGCGCGAAGTACTGCGCAGCGAAGCGCTTGCCCTCGTAGAACGGCCGATCGGGGTGATCGGCGGGGAGCTTGGCCGCCGCGGCCTCGGCGATGACCGCGGCGTCGAGCAGCAGCCACCCCAGCGTGGTCTCGGCCATCATCTCGAGGAAGCGGTTGGCGGCCGCCGGCACCATCTCCATCTTGCCGCCGCCGAACCACTGCATGAACTTGCCGCCCGTGCCGGTGAGCGCCTCCATCGCCTGCCCGAGCACCGCCACCGCGTCCTTGAGGGTGGCGTGCTCCTTGTTCGCGGCGACGAACGCGGCGACGTCCTTGCCGAACGCCTGCACGTTGGCGCCGCCGCGCTGCATCAGCTTGCGCCCGACGAGGTCCATCGCCTGGATGTGGTTGGTGCCCTCGTAGATCGAGAAGATCTTCGAATCGCGGCAGTACTGCTCGACGGGCCAGTCCTTGAGGTAGCCCGCGCCGCCGTAGACCTGGATCGCGGTCGCGCAGATCTGGAACGCCTGGTCGCTGCCGTACGCCTTGAGCAGCGGCACCAGCAGGTCGACCTGGCCCAGGTGGTACTCGATCGACTCCGCACTCCCTCCGGGAGTGCTGCGCGCCCCGGCAGAGCCTAGGCTTGCGACCGCGGCCTTGTCGCCGCTGGTGCGCTCGACCGCCTTGGCGCGATCGAGGTGCATCGTGAGCTTGGTGGCGAGCGCGCGGAGACCCTCGACGCGCGACTTCATGTCGAGCAGCATGCGCCGCACGTCGGGGTGGTCGATGATCGGCACGCGCGGCGCGGTCGCGTCCTTCCACTGCTTGATCGAGCTGCCCTGCTTGCGGTCGCGCGCGTAGTCGAGCGCGTTGAGGTACGCCGACGACGCCAGCGACAGGCTCTGGATGCCGACGCCGATGCGGGCGTAGTTCATCAGATGGAACATCTGCGACATGCCCTTCTGCTCGGTGGTGCCGACCAGCTCGCCGATGCAACCGCCGTTGTCGCCGAAGTTGAGCGTCGCTGTCGTCGAGGCCTTGATGCCCATCTTGTGCTCGATGCCGCCGACGAGGACGTCGTTGGGCGTGCCGTCGGGCCGCACCTTGGGCACGATGAACAGCGAGAGCCCCTTGGTGCCCGCCGGCGCATCGGACGTGCGCGCGAGCACCATGTGGACGATGCTCTCGGTCATGTCCTGATCGCCGCCCGAGATGAAGATCTTCACGCCGCGGATGTCGTACTTGCCGTCGGGGCGGCGCACCGCCTGGCAGCTCGCCGAGCCGACGTCGCTGCCAGCGTGCGGCTCGGTCAGGCACATCGTCCCGGCCCACTTGCCGTTGTACATGTTGGGCACGTACGTCGACTGCTGCTCCGGCGTGCCGAACGTGAGGATCACGTCGGCCGCGCCCTGGGTCAGCGCCGGGTACATGTTGAACGACGTGTTCGACCCGCACATGAATTCCTCGACCATGATCGCGAGGGTGAACGGACCGGCCTGTCCGCCGCTCGCCTCGTCGAGCGCCAGCGTGCGCCAACCTGCCTCGAAGAGCGCCTTCCAGCCCTCCCGGAAGCCGGTCGGCACGCGGACCTGACCGTGGTCGAGGCGGCAGCCCTCGTCGTCGCCGCTGCGGTTGAACGGCCCGAGGTACTTCTGCACCCAGCCGTACGCTTCCTCGAGGACGGCGACGACCTCGTCCTTGCCCCAGTTTGCGAACGGCTGCTTGCCGAGCAGGTCCTGCATCCCGAACTGCTCGAACAGCAGGAACGACAGGTCGCGTAGGTTGGCTTTGTACTGATTCGGGTGCGGCATCGTCGGACCTCTGGCTGAATGAGCCGTCATTCATTTTATGACGCCGGTAACACGACGCGTCAAGGTCGTTCTTCTGCGTCGGAGATGTGCGACGTTCGCGCGATGTCCGATCTCGTCACCGCCGGAAGCGCGGCGCCCCACGTCGCGCTCTGGGACCATCCGCTCGACGCGCCCAACCTCGAGGACGCGCGTTTCCCGCACGCGCTGTCGTGGCTCGCCGGCGTGCCCGGCCTGCGCGCGCTCGACGCCGGCTACCGGCGGCGGATGCGCCACAAGTCCTGGCAGTACATGACCGCGGCGTCCGCCGACTGCTTCATCGCGTTCGTCGCCGGGACGGCGGGCTTCGCCGGCAACGGCTTCGTCTACGTCGTCGAGCGCGGCGGCCAGGTCCACAAGCGATTCGCGATCCGCCCGTTCGGTGCGGGCGCGCGGCTCGCGACCTCGAGCACCGCCGGCGGCCACCGCTTCCGCGCGCCCGGCCTCGACATCGCGATCGACAACCTCGACGGCGGCCGCCGCTTCGCCGCCCGCATCGACGCCGCGCTCGACGGCGGCACCGCCCTGCGCGCCGAGCTCGAGTTCGCCAGCGCCCCCACCGACGAGCACTTCGCACTCTGCGTGCCGCTCCCCGAGGGCCGCTGGAACTACACCCACAAGTTCGGCGCATTCGCCGTCACCGGCCACATCGCCGTCGGCGAGCGCCGCATCGCCATGTCGCCCGCGTTCGGCACGCTGGACTTCACCAAGATGTACGCCCTGCGCCACGCCGTCTGGCGCTGGGTCGCCCTCACCGGCACCACGCGCCAGGGCGCCGTCCTCGGCATCAACCTGATCGACCCGACCCCACCCGCCTCCTTCTCCGAGAACTGCGCCTGGATCGACGGCCGCCGCCATCCGCTCGCCTCCGTCGAGCTTCACATCGGCCCACCCACCGACCCCGCGAGCGCCTGGTACCTCCGCGCCTCCGGCCTCGACGCCACCATGCGCTCCGTCGGCCACGTCGAGCAGCGCCTCGACGTCCCGCTCGTCCGCCACCGCCTGCGCCACATCGTGGGCACCTTCTCCGGCCGCCTCGACACCCCCGCCGGCAGCCACGACTTCGACCACCTCCTCGGCATCGCCGAGGACAACGACACCTGGTGGTGAGCGGCGCTTGTTGGCAGCGCGGGCCGATGCCCTGCTAACGGAGACATCGCCATGGAGAAGCGGATCTCGAGCAGCTCGAGGCGGCGCTCGCCGCCGTCGGCCACGATCTGTCCCCGCGCGTCGAGCAGCTGGCACAGAAGAGCACCGACGGTGAGCTCACATCCGAGGAGAGCCAAGAGTACGCCGAGATCGATCGGCTCAATGACATGCTCAGCCTGCTCAAGCTTCAGGCCGAGGCATTCCGTGCCATCCGCGCCGCCTCGTGAAGATCGCACCGGCCGTTCGCGACGCGGTCGAGCACCGCGCACATGGCGCCTGCGAGTACTGCCGCCTTCCGCAGGAAGGCTCGGTCCTCCCGCATCAGATCGACCACATCACCGGTCGACAGCACCAGGGCTCCGATGATCTCGACAACCTCTGTCTGTGTTGCATTCGCTGCAATCTCAAGAAGGGTCCCAACATCGCCTCGATGGACCCTCAAACGGGTGTGATCGTCCCGCTGTTTTACCCTCGACGACATGCCTGGTTGGAGCACTTCGCCCTCGACAGAGACGGACGGCTGCGCGGCCTTTTACGCCTGCGGGGCGCGTCACCGTGCAGCTGTTGGACATGAACGATCCGGACCGCGTGAACCTGCGCTCGCTGCTGGTGCGCACCGGCCGCTGGCGATGAGCGGGCGCAAGAGAATATGCTCGCCCACGACGACGCGTCGCCGGGGCTAGCGGTAGATCAAACTTGCCTCATCCGTGCAGATCCCGAACGAGCAAGGCTCCTAGCCCAAGCGCCCAACGAGCGAACGGCGGCCGCCCGGCCCGCACTTGACGACGCGCTCGCGATGTTGCTCGCCGCCGAAACGTGAGATCGTCGGAGGTACCCGCGACCGGTGCGGACCCGCCCGGCCGCACCCACCGACCAGCTCGCGCGCGTGAACACCGCCGCCACGATCACGGAGCTCGGGATCGCCGCGCTGCTCGACCGCGAACGCAAACCCCGTCCGACCATTTCGCGTCGACCAAGTGGCGGCGAGACGCGTGAACACCGCCGCAGCAATCGCCGACGATCGTCTTGATCTTCGTCGCGGCCTCTGGTGACGTCACGAAGCTGATGACGCCAGACGTCGAGGCGGTGCCTCCGGTGTGAGTATAAACGCGCGCAATGCCGGCGCGCATCTCGGTCGTCCGGCGCTCAGATGCTCGAACGTCAAGTGGAACGCCATCGATGGATCAACGTGCCTGTGCCAAAGCGCTCGGTGTGCGAAATCGCGCGCCGCTCCCCGCTCTGAAGAAGCAGGCTGGCTCGGTGACTTCGGCTGAGCCCGCATGCGGGCAGCCGTTCATGCGAGCAACGGGCCAGGCCAGCCCCGCGGCACGGAGCGTCTCCGGCGTGAGGGCGCGGTGCTGACTGACGCCCTACGGCGTGTTCGGCAGCTGTCGCCGCTACCGTCGGCGCGGCGCTCGCCAACGCCCCACGCCCTCGAGGGCGAGAGACGCAAGACCGAGGCACTCGCGTAGCTTGACCCGCGATCTGGCCCCTCTCTGCAACGTGAGCTGGCCCGCGCACCACGCGCTGCTTCTTGCAGCACGCCTCGATGAGGTTCTGCGCGACCGTGGCCGACTCGCTGTTGCGGGCTCCGACGCCGGCGGCGAGCGCGCCGCAATCGCCTACAAGATCCTCGGCTCGTGCCGGCTCGCCGGCGTCGATCCACGCGAGTACCTCGGGCGTCCTTCCGCGCCTCACTGACCGCATCCGCCTCGTCGATCTGCCGTCGCTCCTGCCCTTGCGGTGACCACGCGATGGGCGGCGCAGCGCGCGGCGGGCACGGCGGCAGCCGCCGCGGAGCCCTGAGCTCTGCACGCTTGCCACGAGTGGGCACCGCGCTCAAGCGCGGCCGGCTGCTTCTGCACGCCCTCGGTCGGACGCTCACCTGTCACCTGCATGGAACCAGCTGGTGCCAGGCTCCAGGCCCGAGCCTCGGACGGCCAGTGCGCCAAACTGCTGTCTCAGTCGTCTGCGAGTGATAGTTTGCGAGGCCGTAAACCGGTGAGCAGTTTGCGAAGGACTTGCGGGTCTAGCGGTTTGACCAAGTGGTGGTCAAACCCCGCCTCACGAGTGCGACGACGATCCTCGGATTGCCCCCAGCCAGTCTGCGCGATCAGAAGCACGTCCTTGCCAGCGTCAAGCGCTCGGATCCGTCGGCAGGCTTCGTAGCCGTTCAGCTTCGGAAGCCCGATGTCCAGCAGAACCACATCGGGGCAAAAGTCGAGCGTCGCCCCGATAGCTGCTTCGCCGTCGTACGCAACGCGGATCTCGTTGCCCATCGATTCCAGCATCATTGCCAGCAGATCAGCGCCATCGCGATTGTCATCGACGACCAAGATCCGGAGGGCTGGCTGTGGAGCGCGTTGTTCCTGCGGTAGAACATTCTCGGCGCGTGAAGCCTCGACAACCATCGGCAATCGGACCACGAATTCCGAACCCATGTTCGGTCCATCGCTTCGCGCGTCGACGGTTCCGCCGTGCAGCTCGATCAGTCGTTTGACCAGCGACAGTCCAATGCCGAGCCCTCCCTGCGCTTTCTCCAAAGACCGATCCACTTGCGAGAACATCTCGAAGATCGCCGGCAGATGGTCGGCATCGATCCCGATCCCGTTGTCCTTGACGGAAACAACGACCTCAGCGCCACGCGGTTCCGCAGTCAACTGGATCTGACCGCCGCGCTCGCTATACTTGGCGGCGTTGTTCAACAGATTCATGAACACTTGAGCCAGCCGGGTAAGGTCCGCGTCCAACGTGATCGGCTGGCTCGGCAGCGTGACCGTCAGCTCATGGCCCATCTGTTCGATCAGTGGGCGACTGGTCTCGATGGCACTATTCACGACGGCCGCCAGCTGCACCGGCTTCTTGCGCAGCTCGATCTTGCCGCTGGTGATACGGCTAACATCCATCAGGTCATCGACGAGCCGCACCATCTGGGCAAGCTGGCGATCCATCATGGTACGTGCTTGCTCGGCAGCCTGTCCGTCGTCGCCGGAGAGCTTCAGAACCTGCAGTCCCGTACGTATGGGCGCGAGCGGGTTCCGAAGTTCGTGGGCCAAGATCGCGAGGAACTCGCTCTTTCGCCGGTCGGCCTCGGCGAGGTCAGCCGCCATCTTGCGTTGCTCGGTGATGTCGGTGTTCGAACCGAACCATCGCAACACGACTCCATCCTGGTTCTTGATCGGCATCGCGCGGCTCAGGTGCCACCGCAACGCACCATCATGCCTTCTCAGCGCAAACGTATCCTCCCAGGGCTTGCCACTCGTGATGCTGTTCGCGAAGGTCCGGATAACCCTCGGCAGTTCGTCCGGACCAACGAAGCTTTTCCAGCCGTCACCTTTCATCTGCTCGAACGTGGTGCCCGTGTACTCGTACCAGCGCCGGTTGAACCAGAAGATCGAGCCCTCAGGAGTGGCCATCCACGACAGCTGAGGAATGTTGTCTGCCATCGCGCGGAACTGTTCTTCGGCTTCCCGGATCCTCTCGTTGGCGTGCCTCTGCTCGGTGACATCACGAAAGTACACGGCAAACCCGTCGCGAGCCGGGTACGCGTGAACCTCGTACCACCGAGCGTGATCCGGGAAATATGAGGTCACCGAACCTGCGGTCCCATTCGCCGCCGCGCGGTAGGCGGATTCGAATTCGCTACCGACAAGCCCAGGGTACTCGTCCCATATCGACTTGCCGACCAGATCGGCCTTGGTGCGTGCAAATAGCTTCTCGGCCTGCTGATTGACGTACGTGAACCGCCAGTCCCTGCTCAGCGCGAAGAACGCGTCGGTGATGCTCTCCAGGATCGTACGCGCTTGCTCCCCGGCTTGGCGGAGTTCGGCCTCCACGCGCTGCTTCTCGCTGATGTCGCGGAACACCAGCACGCAACCCACGATCTCGCCATCCTTGCCGCGAATCGGAGCAGCACTGTCGTCGATGGGCCGCCGCGTTCCGTCCCTCGCGATCAGAAGCGTGTGGTTGGCAAGTCCGATGATCGCCCCGTCTCGCAACACCTTGTCGACCGGATTCTCGACGGTCGTGTGCGTCGCTTCGCCGACGATCTGGAAGACCTCCGTGATCGGTTTCCCGATCGCGTGTTCCAAGGACCAGCCGGTCAGAGACTCCGCGACGGGATTCAAGAACGTGATCTGTCCCCGTGTGTCCGTCGTCAATACAGCGTCGCCGATGCTTGCAAGCGTGACGAGCAGGCGTTCCCGCTCTTCATGCGTCTGATCCTCAGCACGGCGGCGCTGAAGGACGATCGCGGTCTGGTTCGCGCCGACGCCCAGCAACAATCGATCTCGCTCGGTCGGAAACTGGGCGTTGCGACACCCCGTGACGAGAACACCAGGTTCGGCACCTATGCCAAAGCGGGTCACGGCGAGATGCAACGGCCCACTTTCGAGGAAGTCGGGGATCGCGTCAGGTCGCGTAGTTCCATCTGACGCAAGCGCCTGGGCAAGCAGTGGGAGCACGACCGCAAGTTCAATATTGCGATGTCGTGTGCGAACGACCTCCGTGATGTTGCCGGCCGTACCGGACGCCAGCCGGATATAGACGAGGTCGAGAGACAGCGTGTTCAGCAGTGCGTCGGCAAGTCCGCGCGCGATTCCCGGGATCGGGAGGCCAAACCACACGGCGGGCAAGGTCGAAAGAGCAACCAGATCCCGCATCGTCCGACGTAGACGACGATTCTCTTCGGCTAGGTCCTCCGAAGTGTTCATGGTCAAACGGCCAGCCGCGCGCTCACATTGTAGCGGTCACTCGGCTGCGCGCTCCTTGAGCTCTCTCAACATCTCGTCAGGTGGCACATAGAATGGGTTCTCTTGCAAGATGCCGCCGATGATCACCATCGGGTGCGTCCGCATGATGTCCATGACCACGCTCGCTTCAAATCGCGACAGATCGTAGGTGCAGATCACGGGATCGTGGTACTTTGGCAAAACGTGATTCAGCCGAGTCTCGTACTCGACGATATCGTGCACGCCGGGGAGATCCTCGAGGGCCCATTCCATGTTGGCCACTAGCCGAGTCAGCTTCCCCGGTGGCTTCTTGGCAGGATCGAGCGCCTCCTTGATCGTGTCGATCATGCGATATTGCTCGAAGTAGTCGTCGCGAATGTAGGCGTCCTGCCAGCGACGCACCTCGAGCTGTCCGTTGGCCTCGGCATCTTCGATGTTGATGCCCTCTTGCGCCAGCCGCTTCAGGTGACTTGGCCGGTGGTTCGGATCGACCACATGGAATGCTCGGTCGCCGTGTTCGAACCCCTCCTTGATGAAGGGCATCAGCACTCGATACTCTTCTTCCTTGGAATGAAAGAAAGCGCACACGTGACGAGAGCGGTTGAGCACCGACCCGGCTAAACGCACCGGTTCCATTGCCTCGGTCATGTTCGTCTCCTGGCGGCTGAAGGGGGCTTGTGGTCCGACGTGGCAGGGAGAAGATCGCCGAGTTGCGCGGCATCGGAAGTGTTCCGACTTCTCGCAAGGAATGCCCGCGAGCGTGTAGAGCGTGTAGCTCTCGCCTCGATCGTCGGTGACATTGTAGAAGAAGGCTCCGAACCCGGCGCGGCACAGCGTAGTCGCTTCATGGGTGAGCCGCTGGACAACCCGATCGACTCGCAATTCACCGTGAAGCAGGCAACTGGTTCGATGGAGTGTGCCGGCGACGCGGCGGGCTTCGCGGCGTTCTTGCTCGGCGAGGATACGGCTACGCCGCGCTTGTTCCAGAGCGGCTCGAGGTCCACTCGCGGACCGGACGAGCGCCGCGGCACCAAGACCACGTTCCACGCCAACCCCGCGATCTTCAAGAACGTCCTCGGTAGCCGCTTCTGGCGGGCGCTGTCATCGGCGATGCTGTAATGCGCCATCGCATGAACTGCCTAGAGCTTTGAACAGCCCGCGCGACTTGGCAAGGGGTGTGGCGATCGTCCTCAAGTGTGGCGCCAGCCCGGTGAGCGATTTCGCCCACATCGTGGCGAACCACCTCAAGCAGATGAGTCCCACGCGCGGATCATGGGACGCTCGGATCCATGGCTAACGCCATGTTATCTGAACTATCGCCCTTCCGGCCTGGACACGGCGGTCGCTCCATCGAGCGGGCCGCGATGCATCTCATGCGGAGCGTGCACCTCTGCGGCCTGCAGATCGACGCGGTGAACCAGGCGTGGCGACACCTCTCCCGGATGCCGTGCTGACTTGCGGAGCATCAGGAAACCTCGATCGCCCTCCTTGCCGGTTCCCGACGTGCGACTCGGCGGGTCATACGCAGCGGCGTACACGAACGCCTGGCGGAAGCGCTTCCACTCCCAGCGCACGACCTCGGCGGGGAGGGCCAGCAGGGCGATCCACTTGCCGAGGTTCCACGCGAGCCTGGCGATCTCGATCTCGAGCCAAGCGCTGTTGCCGTCGAACTCCGCGACGGGCATCCGCCACGCGGCGAGTCCGGAACCGAGCTGCGCGATCACGTTCTCCTGGTCGCAGCGTTCGTACGTCAGGTCGACGGCGTCCTGGGTCGAGACCGACGACGGCAAGCTGGTCACGACGTAGCGGTAGCGGTACTCGTCGAACAGCGTGCGCTGGCCTTGGCGGTGCTCGATGAGCTGTCTGCGGATGACGAGGCGGTACGGCTTCCGTCGGCGTCGGTCTGCATGACCTCGGTCACCCACTGCTTGACCAGCTGCTTCTCGGCGAAGTTGCGCGCGCGAGCTCGCTGGCGGCGACAATTGGGCTTCTTGCGGCGCGAGACATACGACGGCTGCTTGCGCCGCTCGACTTGCTCGCGATGGGCCCGCGTCCGGAACGGCTTCCACGCCGATTCGGGGATCTGCTCGACGAGCTTGGGCCGATCCGTGAACTCCCTGCCGACGAACGCGAAGTAGGCACCGGCGCGATCGCACGCGGCCCGCACGTCGCTGCGGTCGAAGTCGCTGTCCCCGCGCACGAGCGTCCGGCCGCCGCGCTCGCGCACACGAGGCAAGACCTGGTCGAGCACCCCGGCCGTGCCGCCGGACGACCGAACGCTGCCGGGCCGGTTGCGGATCGCGAGGCACTCCCCGCTTCCCCCGAGGGACACGATCAGCGGCTGATAGCACCAGGTGCTCTTGTAGAAGTCGGCGCCCTCCTTCTGGACCCCGTAGAGCGGTTTGACGTGCCCATCAACGTCGACGATCGACCACTCCTCGTCGCGCCGACCGCGACCGCGCCGCGAGCGCCGCCAGACTGCGGCCTGCACCTCGTCGACGGCGCAGCGCAGGCCGGGGAGCTGATGCTCCTTCTCGTGCAAGCGCCGCAGGAAGTCCCCACCCGTCGTCGGATCCGGGATCCGGCAGGCGCCGATGATCCGCCGCGCTGCCTCGCTGTGCTGCAGGTTCGCGACGTCTTCGATGCACGTCCCACCGACGTACAGGTTGAGCGCCTGGGCCAGCACGTGATCGGACTCGTGATACGGCAGGTGAAGCCGGAAGACCTTGACGTGCTGGTCGATGAGCTCGGCGACCTTGAACCGGCGCAGGAACGCGGTCGCGATCGCGAGGCCGCCGTATGGCGTGACCTCCGACCGCTCGTCCCTTCCACATGGGTGCGAGGCAGCCGCGATACTCGGCCGCCGATCTCAGGCCACGGCAGCTCGTCCCTGGGCACCGCGGGGCCGGCGTTCACGTGACTGACTCGTCGTACCTCTATGCTAGGTTTCACTTCCGGATCCCTCCGGTGACGGTTCAAGGCTTCAGCAACCCCGAAGCCGTCGACGGAGGATCCGGATTCCCGTCATGCACTCGCGCTGTGATCGCTTACTTCAGGTCAGCCGCTGGCTTCGAGGCCGTCGTCGGTGGGTGGGTCGGACGGAGTACGATCGGGTGTGCGAGGAGCGGGCGCGGGGGAGCGGGCGCGCGTGCGGCGCATGCCGGGGAGGCCCAGGCGGAGGGTGCCTTGCTCGGGAGGTTGGGGCGGGATGGAGCCATCGGCGATGGAAGGCGGCTCGGCGCAGCGTTCGGCGCTCGCGCGGCGCAGAGCGGCGGCGAAGTCGGTGGCGGAGGCGAAGCGCTTGCGCGGATCCTTGGCGAGCGCCGTCATGATGGCTTCGTCGACGGCGGTGGGGATGCCGGGGACGAGGAGGCTCGGGCAGGGGGGCCGGTGCTGGGTGAGCTGGACGGCGACGGCGGCGAGGTTCTTGCCGTGGAAGGCGAGCTTGCCGGTGACCGCGAAGTAGAGAATGGCGCCGAGGGCGAAGATGTCGGCGCGGCGGTCGACCGTGCGGCCTTTGACCTGCTCGGGGGCCATGAAGTTGGGGGTGCCGACGATGGAGTTGGCGGCGGTGTGCTCGCCGAGCACCTTGGAGACGCCGAAGTCGAGGATCTTCCAGGTGCCGTCGTCGGTGCGGAACAGGTTGGAGGGCTTGAGGTCGCGATGGACGACGCCCGCACAATGAGCGGCGTCGATGCCCTGCGCGACCTGGTCGAGGAGGTCGGCGGCCTCGTCGAGGGAGAGCCGCGCGTCGGCGCTGTCGCGCATGTGCTTGCGAAGGTCGTGGCCGTGGAGGCGCTCCATCGCGATGTAGGGCAGGCCGGCGCCCGGGTCGGCGGTCTCGAGGACGCGCGCGATGTGATCGGTGTGGAGCGAGGTGACGACGCGGGCTTCGGTGAGGAAGCGCTGCACGATCCAGCGGTCCTCCATGACGGCGCGGCGGAGTAGCTTGACGGCGGCGGGCGCGCCCGTGCGGGTGTCGACCGCGTCGTAGACCTCGCCCATGGCGCCCTCGCCGATCAGGCGGCCGAGGCGGTACGAGCCCACGATCTGGTGGCTGAACCGGCCGCCGCCGGACGCGCGCAGTGACGCCTCGAAGGCGCGCTTGGCGTCGTCGAGGAGTAGCTCATGGTGGCCGATGACGCGCGCGCGCAGCTCGAGGTCGCGGACGGTGGCGACCATGCCGGCGCGGATCGCCGTGGACGCGACCAGCGTGACGAGCAGGAGCAGCTGCACGAGCGCCTCGATGACGAACCGCTGGAGGGCGCTGCTGCCGGGTGCAGCGCGTGAGGGTGCAGCGCGTGAGGCGAATGCGAGGACGCCCGTGTCGTCGAACCGGCCCGCGATGACCAGGCCCGCGAGCACGGCGTGGAACAGCGCGAAGATCGCGTAGACCATGACGACGACGCGGCGCTCGTCGCGCGTCCCGACGAAGAACACGATGAACACCGCGGCCATGAGGCCGACCGCCGAGAACAGCCCGAAGTAGGCGATGGTCGCGCAGCCACCGGTGCTGATGATGAACCACGCGATCGTGGTGTTCTTGACCGTCATGCGCTGCGTGCGCGCCATCCAGCCCATCCACACGCCGGTCGCGATGTTCATCAGCATGCTGGCCATGAACAGGCGGCGGACGACGTCGCCGCCGCCGAGGACGAAGATCGAGCCGACCGCGGACATGCAGAGGACGAGCGTCACCGACGACAGCCACCACAGCTGGCGCCGCAGATGGAGATCGATCGACGATCGCCGCTCGGCCTCCGAGCTGAGATCGCGCATCGTCGTCGAGGACGGGAGGCTGAGCGACGGGTTCGTGCCGGGGGGCACGGGATCGACGATCGTGTGCACGATGTCGTCGGCGCCCTCGACCGCTCCATCTCGGGTCCTCGAGTCCCGCATCGCGGCACATCGTACCGCACTGCAGATCGGCGCGCGCTTTTTCCGTCGAGCCGCGCCGGGATTCGCGCGCTCCCGGGTACGGCGGGGTGCGCATCAACGCACGCACGAATTGTTGTCAGCGGGCTAACTGATCGGTCGCGACGGTGTGCGTCTGTGTCGTGGTAATAGTTGCATCGCTAACTATCGTCACTACGCTGGAGATGTGTTCGATCACTGCATGTACTTCAACACGACCGCGCTGGCGCGCCTGCTCGAGCGGGCGTGGACAACCGCGTTCGCCGATTTCGAGCTCACGCCGCCGCAGGCGTTCATGCTGCGGCTGGTGCTCGATCGGCCGGGGTTGTCGCAGCGCGAGCTGGCCGAGGCGATGACCATCGCGCGGCCGACCGCCACGCGCGTGCTCGATGGCCTCGAGGCGCGCAGGCTGATCCGGCGCCGGGCCGGCGACGCCGACGCCCGGGAGCAGCGCATCCATCCGACCGCCGACGCCGAGGCGATCCGCGACGGGCTCAACGCGGCGAGCGGCCAGGTGACGCGGCGTCTCAAGGCGCTGCTCGGGCCCCAGGTGTTCGAGCAGACCGTGAGCAAGATCCGCGCAGTGCGCACGGCGATCGGAGACGACGCCGCCTGACGACCCGATGCGCTCGACGCCCGTCGAGCCTTTGACCAAGTAGTTGCATCGCTAACCAATTACCCAAGGAGAACTGTCACGCGGCAAGCGCGCTACATCCGCGCGAAGTGAGCCCCTCGTCAGTTGCGAAGGCGGGCTGCGTCAGTTGCGAAGGCGGGCCTCGTCAGTTGCGAAGGCGGGCCTCGAGGAGGCGCAGGTCGTCCCAGCCGATGTCGGAGACCAGGGCCATGCCGAATCCGCCGCTCGCCCATGACAGCACGTGGAAGCCGCGCGCGGTGGTCTCGCCGCGCGAGCGGGACTGTGCGTCGGCAAACACGAACAGCGAGATCGTGTGCAGGCGGCGCTGGTAGACGAACGCCGCCGCCTTGTGGCCGAGGAACACCGCGACCTCGCCGCCGCGCAGGCGGAACTCGTCGTCACCGAGGAAGCTGACCGGCGGCACGAAGTCGAGCCGGCCGGTGAACCACGGCTTGACCTGGTGCATGTCGGACGCCTCGACGGCGAGCGGGTGCTGCGCGCCCACGATGCGCAGGTGATCGCCGACCGCCTCGGCGACGATCGCGTTGCCGGGCGACTCCTCGCGCACGGCGAGGATCGCGACCGCCGCGGCGACCGCGGCGCCGAGCGAGAACCCCGCCGCCCACGACCGCCAGGGCCGCGGGCGCGCCAGGTGCCGGCGCGCGAGCTGATCGCGCAACCGGTGCGGCGCGGGCATGCGCACGTGATCGGCGAGCGCCGTGGCGATCAGCCGGTCGGCCTCGGCGTTGGGGTCGATCTCGGTCATGGTCTGGTCCCCTGGAGCGCGGCGCGCAGGCGAGCCCGCGCGCGCGACAGCCGCGACTTCACCGTGCCCTGGGCGCAGCGCGCGATGTCGGCGATCTCCGCCTCGCTGAAGCCCTGCGCGTCGAGCAGCACGATGAAGCGCATCTCGATCGGCAGCGTGGCGATCGCGCGCTCGAGGTCGGCGGCGGCCAGATAGCGCAGCTGATCGAGCGCGGCGGCATCCCAGACCTCGTTCGCCGCTCGTTCGCCGACGGTGTCATCGGCGATCTCGAGCACGACCTTCTTGCGGCGCGCCTGGTCGATGAAGCAGTTGCGCAGGATGCGAAACAGCCACGCGCGCAGATTCGAGTCGGGCGCCAGCCGCCCCACGCCGCCGAGCGCCCGCGCGTAGGTCTCCTGTACGATGTCCTCGGCGTCGCTCGCGCTCGCGCACAGATGGCGCGCCAGCCCGTAGAGCTCGTCGACGTGCTCGAGCGCCTGCTCGGCGAGCGACGCGCTCGGCTCGCCGCGATCGGCGACGACCGCGAGGCGCGGCTTGCGAGAGAGGGCCATCGGCATGGATATCGAACGAGCGGCGACTTCGGTTCCCAATGTCGCCCGGATTTGCGCGCCGCGAAAGCTGCGCGCCGCCAGCTGAATGGATGCGCCAGGTTGCGCGGGTGCCCGATCGCGCCCACTACCCGATCAGCGCGCGCTCGACCGTGGCCGGCTGGGTGCCCACCATGGCGATGCCGCGATAGCCCAGCCCGTGGTCGACCGCCTCGGCGTCCCACGGCAGCGGCGCCTTCGCCGGCTGCGACATCGGCGCGGGCAGCGGGAACACCAGCGAGCGCGACGACATGTGCAGCACCGAGCCCGTGCGATGCAGGTTCGCCTGATGGATGTGGCCGTAGAACACCGTCGTGTTCGGGTGGCGGTCGAGGATCGCGAGCGCGCGCTCGCCGTCCTTGGTGTACCAGTCCCACGGCTCGGCCAGCGTGAACAGCGGCCGGTGCGCGAACACCAGCAGCGGCCGATCCGCCGGGACCTTGCCGACCTCGCGCTCGAGCCACGCCAGCTGCTCATCGCCCAGCCCTCCCTTCGGATCGGACACGTTGTCGAGCGCGATCATCGAGACGCCGCGCAGCTCGCGCGCCTGGTGGGTCGGCCCGAACACCGCCTGGAACGCCTCGCCGTGGTCGGCGGACGCATCGTGCTCGCCGGGGATCACCAGCAGCTCGCTGCCGAGCTTGGCGAGCAGCGCCTTGGCCGCCTCGAGCCGCGCCTTGCGCTCGCCGGCATCGGGCGTCATGTGCGTCACGTCGCCGGTGTGCACGACGAGCGCGGGCCGCTCGGGCCACCCCGCAATCTCGGCGACCGAGCGCTCGAACGCCGCGGTGGGATTCGGATTCGCCGGTCCCTTGTAGCCCCAGTGCGTGTCGGTGATCTGGAACATCAGGAACCCGCCGCTGCCGGCGTGCCCCGCTCCCTGCCCCGCTCCGGCCGCTGCGGCCGCGCTCGCACCCGATGCCGCCGGGGCCGCGCCCCGGGCACCGGCCCCGCACGCGCTGGCCAGGCCGACCCACAACGCACCACCGCTCAGCCGCAGCAGGTCTCGACGACTCGTATCGCTCATGATTGCCTCCTGCGCGTCCCAACGAGCCGGCGCGGATTCGGTTCCCGGCCGCGTCGCGCGATCGCGCCGCCGCGTGCTGGCAGTTGGTTTGGAACAGCGTTCTGCGGTGCAGCACCCCCCGTCATCGGCATCCGCATTGCGCCCGTCAGGCGGAAACCGACGGCGCACCCGCTCGTCGGGAGATCGCAAATCCGTGGTGCGAATGCTCGGCGACGAGATGGCGGTGATACGTTCCGCGCGTGCTGAAAGACAAAGTCATCGTCATCACGGGTGCCAGTCGCGGAATCGGTGAGGCGATCGCGCGGGCGTGCATCGACGCCGGCGCGAAGGTGGTGCTTGCGTCGCGCAAGCAAGCGGATCTCGATCAGGTGGCGAGCTCGCTGCCGGCCGATCGAGCGATCGCGGTCGCGTGCCACACCGGCAAGTCCTCGGATGTCGACGCGCTGTTCGCGCGCGCGGTCGAGCGATTCGAGCGCGTCGACGGCCTGGTCAACAATGCAGCGACCAATCCGTACTTCGGCCCGCTCATCGATACGCCCGATGCGGCGATCGACAAGACGTTCGAGGTCAACGTCAAGGGCTACCTGTACTGCGCGCGGGCGCTGGTGCAGCACGCGCGCAAGCGCGGCGGTGGCGGGGCGATCGTGAACATCGCGAGCATCGCGGGGACGCGCGCGGCGCCGATGCAGGGCATCTACGGCGCGACCAAGGCGGCGGTGATCAGCATGACGCAGACGCTGGCGACCGAGCTCGGCTCGAGCGCCATCCGCGTCAACGCGATCGCGCCCGGGCTGGTCGAGACGCGGTTCGCGTCGGCGCTGGTGCACAACCCATCGATCCTCGAGCGGATCGTGAGCCGCACGCCGCTGGGGCGCCACGCGCAGCCGCCCGAGCTCGCCGGAGGCGCGGTATACTTGTTGTCGGACGCCGCGTCGTTCACCACGGGCACCGTGCTGGTCGTCGACGGCGGCCTGACGTCGGGCTGAACGCACCGCGGACGGGGCGATCGCCCGAGCGAGCGGCCGCAAAGACAGCGGCCCTCGACTGACCGGCGCGTGCCACGCGTTGGGGGCGCGACGGCAACCGATCAGTCGAGAGGGCCGCTGTGGGGACGTTTGCGCCGGTCGCGGATCTCGAGGAGCACGGCGCGCTCGAGGTGCGCCTGGCCGAGGGCCGCGCCGTCCTGGGCAGCGAGGAAGGCGGCGCGCACGGCGCAGTCGCGGATGTCGCCGCCCGAGAGGGCGAAGCGGCGCGCGAGGGCGGTGAGATCGAGCTTGCCGGCGGTGGGGATCTGCGGCGACAGCTGCGCGGCCCAGAGCTGGGTGCGCAGGGCCTCGTCGGGGACGGGGAAGCGCAGGCGCAGGACGGCGAGGCGGTCGAGCGCAGGGGCGACCGCGGCGGCGCAGCGCGCGGACAGGATCGCGATGCCCTCGAAGGCGTCGATGCGCCGGGCGAGGTAGTCGAGGACGCGATCGAGGTCGCGGGCGACGGCGGGGAGCCGGCGCGTTTGCAGCGCGTCGAGCTCGCCCAGCAGCAGCATGAAGCGGCCGTCCTCGGCGGCGGCGAACAGCTCTTCGAGGAGGTGCTCGGTCTCGCCCGCGGGGCGGGCCAGAAGGCGCGCGACGTCGACGCGGTAGAGCTCGAAGCCGAGCTCGCGCGCGAGGACGCCGGCGGCCATCGCCTTGCCGGTGCCCGCGGGGCCGTGGAACACGGCGGTGAGGCCGCAGCCGCGGCGGTCGTAGCCCCAGTCCTCGAACACCGTGCGGCCGTGGCGCGCGCGGCCGAGCAGCTCGTCGAGGCCGTCGAGCAGCTCGTCGTGGAGGAGGATCTGGTCCCAGGTCGCGAGGTGGGCGACGCGCGTCGCGACGCCGGCGAGGCCAGCGAGGCGCGACGCGAGGTGCTCGCGAGCGACGGCGTCGGCGATCGCCGGGGGATCGTCGCCGCGATCGAGCCGCCGGCGCGCCTCGGCAGCGATGCGGGCGATCGCGCCCGGGCCGATGCGGTAGCGGGCGCCACGCCGTGATCGCCGCCCTCGCCGCGCGCGTCGACCGACGCATCGCGTGCATCGACGCGCAGCAGCTGCCGCACGGGCCGGCGCGCCCCGAGGCGCTGCGCCGCGAGCTCGCGCGCGCCGCGATCGCCCGCGCCATCCCCGTCGTCTCCGGCCTCGAGGAGCGCGGCGGCGCCGACCTCGCCGTCGCCCTCCAGATCGCTCACGTCCTGCGCGCACACCCCGGCCCGCTCGTCGTTCGCACGAGCGAGCACGCGCGCGTCCCGCTTCCCCCCGACGCGCTCGACGTCACTCTGCCGCCGCTGTCCGAGGCCGACCGCCGCTGCGCGTTCGCCGCTGCTCTCGAGCGCCACGCGATCCCCGCCGACCC
>DATIPJ010000140.1:0-3442 GCA_035472155.1 Kofleriaceae bacterium | reverse complement strand
CGCGAATCTGTGCCTCCAGCTCGCCAAGATGAAATGGCCAGTCGACCATGGGATGCCTCCTGTTCGGAAATGTCGACGTCGGCGTCGGTCGGGTGTCGGCGTCGAACGTGGCGTCCGACGGGTGTCGGACTTCGGCGTCAGACGCGTATCGGACGTCGGCGTTGAACGTGGCGTCAGACGTCCACGTCGGACGTGGCGTCAGACGGGCCTCGGACGTGGCGTCGGATGTCGGCGTCGGTCTCGGACTCGAGCTTCGGAGCGTTGGCTCATTCGGGGATCGCCGACTTCGGCATCGGCTTGAACCCCGGAATCGCCTCGACGCGCGAGAGCCATGCGCGCACGTGCTCGTACTCGGCGAGCGAGACCCGGCCCTCGGGCGCGTGGGCGATGTACGAGTAACAGGCAATGTCTGCGATCGTCGGATGATCCGCGGCCAGGAAGGTCATGCCCGCGAGGTGGCTCTCCATGAAGCGCAACAGCTTCGCCGCGATCGCTTGCGCTGCCGCCAGATCGCCGGGGCTCTTCCATACCGTGATGACCCGTGCGGCCGCGGGCCCGTACTTGAGCTCGCCCGCGGCGATCGCGAGCCAGCGCTGCACGTGCGCAGCGGCCACGGGTTCCTCGGGGAGCCACGGCGAGCCAGGCGCATAACGCTTGGCCAGGTAGACCAGGATCGCGCAGCTGTCGGCGAGCACGAGGTCGCCGTCTTGCAGCACCGGGATCTGGCCCAGCGGGTTGAGCGCGCGGAACGCCGGCGTCTGGCGGACGTCCATCGGCGCCGGCTCGAGCCGGTAGGGCAGTCCCAGGATCGCGAGGAAGTTCTCGACCCGATGGGTGTGGCCCGAGAGCACTGTTCCGTGAACGACAATGGTCGATTCGATCATCGCGGAGTCCTGGTGAGGGGTGGCGCGCACATCGTCGAAGGCCAAGTCTAGGTCGCGGCGCGCGCCGATCACAGCCTCGGCGACAGAAACTCAGCCTTCCATGTTATGGAAGAATCATGGACCGCCTCGACGAGCTCGCGATCTTCGTCGCCATCCTCGATGAAGGCAGCCTCGCGGCGGCGGGCCGCAAGCTGCGCCGTTCGCCGCCGGCGATCACGCGCGCGCTGTCGGTGCTCGAGGAGCGGGTAGGGGCGCGTCTGCTCGAGCGCACCACGCGTCGCAGCCGTCCGACCGAGGCGGGCCGCCGGCTGGCCGAGCACGCGCGCCAGGTGCTGGCGGGTTACGGCGAAGCCGTGCGCGAGGTCGCGGCGTCGTCGGTGCGCGGCCTGCTGCGGCTGACCGCTCCGCTGGTGTTCGGCCGCCGCCACGTGACGCCGATCGTCGCCAGCTTCCTCGACGCTCACCCGGGCGTGCGCGTCGAGCTCGTGCTGAGCGACCGCAACCTCAACCTGATCGAGGACGGCCTCGACGTGGCGGTGCGCATCGGCCCCCTCGCCGACTCGACGCTGGTCGCGCGCCGGGTCGGCGAGGTGCGGCGGATGACCATCGCGGCCCCGAGCTACCTCGCCGGCCGGCCGGCGCTGCGCAGCCCCGATGACCTCGCGCGCCACGACATCATCTTCACCGCGAGCCGCCCGGGCCCGCTGCAGTGGCGATTCGGCGGCGCGCACGAGCACATCGTGCGCCTCGTGCCGCGCCTGATCGTCAACGAGGTCGAGGCGACGCTGCACGCGGTGCGCGCCGGCCGGGGCATCTCGCGCGCGCTGTCCTATCAGGTCGCCGACGACCTCGCGTCGGGCGCGCTGGTCCGTCTGCTGCCCGACCACGAGCCGGCCGCGCTGCCGGTGCACCTCGTGGTCCCCAGCGCACGGCACCTGTCGTCGAAGGCGCGCAGCTTCGTCGATCACGCGGCGCGCAGCCTCGCCACGCTCGCCGTGCTGCGGAGCGCCGCCCCCGCTGCCTGATCGATCGCGCGGCTACCTCACCGACGAGGATCGGCGCTCTGGCCACCGCACCGACGTGGATCGGCGCTCTGGCCACCGCACCGACGAGGATCGGCGCTCTGGCCACCGCACCGACGAGGATCGGCGCTCTGGCCACTGCACCGACGAGGATCGGCGCTTGACTCATAATTTAGTATATACTAAATTATGCGCATGCAGGCGATCCTTCACGCGCTCGACGAGCCCCGCCGGCGCGAGATCCTTCGCCGCACGTGGACCGCCGAGCTGTCGGCCGGCGAGCTGCATCGCGGCTTCGGCGACATCACGTTTGGGGCCGTGTCGCAGCACCTGCGTGTGCTGTCGGAGGCCGGCCTCGTCGACTGCCGGCGCGCCGGCCGCCATCGCTACTACCGCGCGCGCCACCGCGAGCTGGGTCCTCTGCGGACGTGGCTCGAACAGATGTGGTCGCGTTCGCTCGCCGATCTTGCCGCGCTCGCCGAGGACGAGGAGCGCACCCCACGAAAGGCCGCTCGATGACCTTTGCATTCTCCGTCGATCGCACGATCGAGATCCGCGCCAGCCGCTCGACGGTGTTCCGGTTCTTCACCGACCCCGCGCGCTGGGCGCGCTGGTGGGGCGAAGGCTCGACGATCGATCCCGTGGTCGGCGGTGCCGTGCTGATCGTCTATCCCGGCGGGGAGCGCGTCTCGGGCGTCATCCGCGAGCTCGTCGTCGACCAGCGGCTGGTCTTCACCTACGGCTACGAGGCCGCCGGGCGGCCGATCGCCCCGGGCGGCTCGCTGGTCACCATCACGCTCGCCGGGCTCCCCGACGGTGCGACCCGCCTCGAGCTGCGCCATGGCGTCGAGCGCGCCGACGTGCGCGACCTCCACGTCCAGGGCTGGCGATTCCAGCTGGCTCGCTTCGCGGATGTGGTGACGCAGGATGCATTTGGCACCGCGGGAGATGCCGTCGCCGCCTGGTTCACCAGCTGGAACGACGCCGATGCCGACCATCGCCGCGCGGCGCTCGCCGAGGTCACCACCGCGGACGTCCGGTTCCGCGATGCGCACGGCGACATCTACGGCCTCGACGAGCTGGCCACTCACGTCGGCGCTGTCCAGCGCTTCATGCCCGGTCTCACGCTCGAGGTGCGCGGCACCGTGCGGCGGGCGCACGATCTCGCGCTCGCGGACTGGGCCGCGGTCGCTCGCGACGGGAAGGCAACCCTCGCCGGAACGAATGTATTCCGGTTCGCCCCCGACGGCCGCATCGCCGAGGTGACGGGTATCCCATCCTCACAGTGAGCGTCGGCGTTCCACCGGTTTGGCAAATCCATTACGGCCCCAGCGTCCACAACACGCTAGATTCCAGGCGTGCGTTCCTACCCTCTGACCCGCCCGCGGGACGGCCTCGCCCCTCGGGTCTCCATCCTCATGACGCTGGTACTGGGCCTGAGCTTGGTGGTTTCGGCATGTTCGGCCAAGTCGCCGCCTGCGCGCGAGTCGCGGCCGATCAGCACCGAGGCGCAGGCCGCCGCACAGGCAGACCCGG
>DATIPJ010000139.1:0-5935 GCA_035472155.1 Kofleriaceae bacterium | reverse complement strand
CATGCCCGATCAGCCGCGCACGCTCTACGACAGCGGCCGCATCGCCAAGGTGCCCTACCTCCTGGGCAGCAACACCGACGAGGGCACGCTGTTCCTCATCGGCTCGCAGGTCTCCACCGAGGCCCAGTACCACACCGCGCTCACCATGATGTTCGCTCCGGAAGCCGTGCCCGCCGTCGAGCTCCGCTATCCGGTCGCCAGCTTCACCGACGCGAGGCCCAACGCCGCGCTCGCCGCGCTCGCCCGCGTCGTCGGCGATTCGCGCCTCGTCTGCACGACCTACGACACCGCAGTCCGCATGAGCGCCCATGCCCCGGTGTTCATGTACAACTTCGACATCCCGGTCCCTGCATCGGCCGTCCCCCCCGGCATCTTCCTCGGCGCCTCGCACGGCTCGGAGCTGACCTCCGTCTTCGGTACCTCGCCCCTGTTCGCCGCCGACGCGCAGTCGCGCGGCGCGAGCGATCTCATCCAGCGCTACTGGACCAACTTCGCCAAGACCGGCGACCCCAACGGCGGCGACGATCCGAAGTGGCCCGAGCTCACCGACGACGAGAACGTGCGCATGAACTTCGCGATCCCCGAATCGACCGTCGTCACCGACTTCCGCGCGGACGAATGCGCATTCTGGCGCGCCGGCTACGCGACGTCGTTCCCGTGAACGCCTAGCGGGGGCCTTGCAGCGGCGTCGAGCTGTGCTGGGCGCGCGGCCCGCGAAGCCGACAGCCACCCGCGGGAAGCAGACCCGGCCTTGGTCCGCCGACGCGTGGACGCATTGGCTACGTGCGCGGGATGCGAAGGACGGTGCAGTCGACCAGAGCGGACCGCTCACGAGGCCTGGTACGTCGGCAGTCAGGCGTGATGGCCGCTCGGTCACGCAACATTGGCGATCGGGCCAACATGGCAGTGAGCTCGGAACCGCCGGTGGTCAGAAGAAGTCCATACCTTTCATACCGGAAACCTGAGCCGACTCAGGCCGGACGGTCACGCCGATCATCACGCTGTAGAGATTGCAAGTCGCTGCAGACTTCGGCGGATTATCCCGACTACCATTAGATAGGTCCGGTTGGGGCGGGTTATAGCTCCACGTCAAGCACGCGGCGTTCTGTGCGCAGGCTGCCTGGCACTCTTCCGGGAGATCCGTGCTGAGCGATGACGATACTCCCGGGACGAGCAAACTTGCAATGGCGCTGACAATGGCAAACATAGTGACACTGTCATCGCGTCTCGTTACCGATGGTCCCTCGCGACTCCGGTCTCATCACGCGAGGCCAGGCCCCATTACTCCGATGCGTAGGACAATATCCGGCCGTGACATCCGGAGCGGTACACCGCGAAGTCATATTCGCCGATATTGCCGCACCTTGTGCCTCACAACTCGAAAGAGGAATGGGCGGCGCGAGTCGTTCAAGGACGGCTTCACCGCTCACTGTGAAATCAGTGCCGGTAATGAGAGCTTAATTCGAGCGAACAGCTAGCGCCAGCTGCCGCCCAGCTCGGCGTCGAGGATGTCGCAGCACAGCGATACGCACTCGTCGCACAGGGCCACGCCGCCGCGGCCGAGCAGCTTCTTGACCTCGCGCTCGTGCTTGCCGCACCACGCGCACACGTTGATGGCGTGCACGTGCTCGCCCGACGCCTCGGCCATCTCGAGCGCCTCCGGCGTCGGCACGCGGAACTCGCCGGTCGAGTTGACCGCGAGGCCGCCGCCGAGGGTCTTGTGGCACGACGTGCACACCATGACGAGCTCTCCACCCTCGAGGCTCTGTGCGCAGACCGGGCAGTTCACCCGGCCAGGGTATCCTTCCTGATGGGCATTGTGGGCGCGAACCCGCGGGGTACCGCTCGGTCTCTTAGTGCTCGCGTGGGAGAACGACCACCATCTGGGTGCCCCGGCCGACCTCGCTCGCGACGTCGATGTGCCCGTGGTGCTCGGCGATGATCGCGTGGCAGGTGGCCAGGCCCAGGCCCGTGCCCTCGCTCTTGGTCGTGTAGAACGGGTCGAAGATGTGGGCGAGCTGGTCCTCGGCGATGCCGGGGCCGTCGTCGGCCACGATGATCGTGGTCTCGTCGGGGCCGCGCCGCGCGTCGACATGGACGTGCTTGCCGCCGAGGGCGGCGGCGTCGGCCGCGTTGCGCAAGAGGTTCCAGAGGACCTGGCGCAGCTTCGCCGGGTCGGCGCGGATCGGCAGCGGACGGTCGACCTCCATGGCCATCTCGACCGTGGCGAACGCCTGCTCGCCGCGCGCGACCTGCATGGTTTCTTCGACCATCACGCCGAGGTCGAAGTCGGCCAGCTGCGGCGGCCGGGGGCTGGCGTAGGCGAGCAGGTCGCCGATCAGGGTGTTGAGCCGCTGGATCTCGCGATGGATGATCGTCATCAGCGTGCGATCCTCCTCGGAGGCGACCGGCCCCTGGCGCAACAGCTCGATCGAGCCCGAGATCGAGGCCAGCGGGTTGCGGATCTCGTGCGCGACGCCGGCCGCGAGCTGGCCGACGGTGGCCAGCCGCTCCGAGCGCCGCGACTGCACCTCGAGCCGCCGCAGCTCGGTGAGGTCCTGGAAGTTGACCACGCGGCCGATCACCTGGTTGCGCACGTCGCGCAGCGGCGAGACCGTCACGCCGACCGTGAGATCATCGGCGAGCTGCAGGTCTGCGCGCTTGAGCTCGCCGTAGCCGGTGGCGATCAGCGCCGAGAGCCCGGGCATCAGCTTGTCGATCGGCTGCCCGGCGAGCACCGGGGGCTGCCCGAGGATGTCGGCCGCCGCGGCGTTGGCCGTCAGCACGATGCCATCGGGCGCGATCGTGATGAGCCCCGACGACAGCGAGCGCACGATGTCCTCGTGCAGCGTGAGCAGCTCGGCCGCCGCCTTGCGCGTGGTGGCGAGCGTCTCGACGCCGCGCTGCAGCTGGTCGCCGAAGATGAACGCGAGCGCGCCCACGCCGATCAGCGCCGCCAGGTTGATGCCGAGCGTGCGGACCAGGTCGATGCGGCTCTGCTCCCACGGGCGCACCTGCGACAGCGCCGGCAGATCGATCGCCTGCGTCCACGCCAGCAGCGACACCACGAGCAGCGCGATGATCGACGCCAGCGTCACCACGACCGCGCCCTGGCGATACGACACTGCGCCCGCGCTCACCACCGAGAGCGCATAGAGGAACACGTAGGGGCTCTCCGCGCCGCCGGTGGCGTAGACCAGCAGCGACGTCACCGCGATGTCGACCGCCTGCATCGGCCGCGCGACGCGCCGCGGCGCCACGCCCCGCCGGAGCAGCACGCCGAACACGATCGACGTCAGGTGGGTGACCGCGATGATGCCCGACTGCAGCCACACCGCCGACGGCGGCACCTGATCGCCGGTCGCGAGGATCCACAGCGACAGCCCGAGCACGACGGAGACCACCAGCGTGCGCAGCATCAGCAGGCGGGTCACGCGCCGCCCGAGGTCGCTCGCCGGCGGCGCCGGTGTCGGGATCAGCGAGTCCGCCGGGGATGGCCCGAGCCGCTCGCGGCTCCGCGTGCGCGGCCTCGTGAACGGAAGCGGCTCGGTCATCCGCGCCGAGTATGCCGCGCGGTTACCCCTGGATGTTGCCGGCCAGCTTGAAGATCGGCAGGTACATCGCGATGATCAGACCGCCGACCACGACGCCGAGGAACGCCATCATCACCGGCTCGATCAGCGAGGTGAGGGCCGACACCGCAGCGTCGACCTCCTCTTCGTAGAAATCGGCGATCTTCTGCAGCATCTGGTCCATCGCGCCGGTCTGCTCGCCGACGCCGATCATCTGCACGACCATCGTCGGGAACACGCGCGAGTCCGCGAGCGGGCCCGCCATGTCGTGGCCCTCGGAGATCTTGTCGCGCGCCTTCATGATGCCCTGCTCGACGACCTTGTTGCCGGCGGTGCGCGCGCAGATGTCGAGCGCGTCGAGGATCGGCACGCCCGAGGTGAGCAGCGTGCCCAGCGTCCGGGTGAACCGCGCGACGACGATCTTGCGCAACGTCGGCCCGATCACCGGCAGCCGCAGCAGCATGCGGTCGAAGACTTCCTTGCCGCCGTCGGTGCGCCGCATCGCCGTCGAGCCGAACACCACGGCGAAGATCGTCCCGAAGTACAGGTACCACTTGCTCACGAAGCCGTGCGAGATGTTGATGACGAACTTGGTCGCGGCGGGCAGCTCGGCGTGCCCCATCTCCTTGTACATGTTCTCGAACGTCGGGATGACCTTGATGAGCATCACGGCGATGACGCCGATCGCGACCACCAGGATGCCGACCGGATAGAACATCGCGCTCTTGATCTGGCTGCGCAGCTTGACGGCTTTCTCGATGTAGACCGCGAGCCGGTTCAAGATCGTGTCGAGGATGCCGCCGACCTCGCCGGCCGCGACCAGGTTGACGTACAGGTCGTCGAACACCTTGGGGTGCCTGCGCAGCGCATCGGAGAACGTGGCGCCCTGCTCGACCGCGCTCTTGACCTGCGAGAGGATGCGCGCGAACACCTTGTTCGGCGTCTGCGCGGCCAGGATGTCGAGGCACTGCACCAGCGGCAGGCCGGCATCGATCATCGTCGCCAGCTGGCGCGTGAAGATCTGCAGATCCTTGTGGCCGACGCCGGAGCCGAACGAGATCGTGAACTGGGCGGCCTCCTTCTTGACGCGATCGACGGTGAGCCCGTCGCCGCGCAGCCGCGCCTCGACCTGCTGCTGGTTGTCGGCCTCCATCGCGCCGCGGCGTTTCTCGCCGGTCCGCGTCGTCGCTTCCCACTGGAACTTGGCCATGGCGGTCTCCTGTGATCCTGTGGGCGTTATCGCCGCATATTGGTGGCAGACGGGGCCAAGCTGCCGAGCGTTCCGCCCGCGTTCAAGATCATCGTCTTGAGCTCGTCGACCTCGCTCGAGTGGCCGAGGCACTCCTCGAGCGAGATGACCTTCTTGATGTAGAGGTCGACCAGCGACTGGTTCATGGTCTGCATGCCGAACTTGGACTGCCCGATCTGCATCTGGGAGTATATCTGGTGCAGCTTGTCCTCGCGGATCAGGTTCCGGATCGCCGCGTTGGGCACCATGACCTCGGCCGCCAGCGCGCGGCCGCCCCCGTTGGCCCTGGGGATCAGCGTCTGCGTGACCACGCCCTCGAGCACGAACGACAGCACCGATCGGATCTGGGTCTGCGCACTCGACGGGAAGACGTCGACGATGCGGTTGATGCTCTGGATCGCGTTGTTGGTGTGCAGCGTGCCGAACGCCAGGTGCCCGGTCTCGGCCAGCGTCAGCGCCGCCTCGATGGTCTCGAGGTCGCGCATCTCACCGATCAGCACGACGTCGGGATCCTGGCGCAGGATGTACTTGAGCGCGCGCTTGAACGATTGCGAGTCGCGCCCGATCTCGCGCTGGTTGATCAGGCAGTTCTTGTGCTGGTGCTGGAACTCGATCGGGTCCTCGACCGTGATGATGTGGCCGCGCATCTTGCTGTTGATGCGGTCGATCATCGACGCGAGCGTCGTCGACTTGCCCGAGCCGGTCGGGCCGGTCACCAGCACCAGGCCGCGCGGCTTCTCGCACAGCTCGATCACCACCGGCGGCAGGCCGAGCTCCTCGAGCGGGATGATCTGGTACGGCACGATGCGGAATGCGCCGGCCACGCACGACTGCTGCATGTAGACGTTGGCGCGGAACCGCGCCATGCCGCGGATGCCGAACGAGAAGTCGATCTCGAGATCCTCCTCGAACCGCAGCTTCTGCGCGTCGTTCATCACCGAGTAACACAGCGTCTTGGTGTCGACCGGCGTCAGCGGGTCGGTCTGCAGGCGCACCAGCTCGTTGTCGATCCGCAGGCGCGGCGGCGAGCCCGCGGTGATGTGCAGGTCGGACGCGTCCTTCTCGGTCATCGCCTTCAGCAGCGCTTGCAGGCTGAGGCTCGACACTAGTCCTC
>DATIPJ010000138.1:0-4184 GCA_035472155.1 Kofleriaceae bacterium | reverse complement strand
GACCCAACATGTGTGGCATTGCTGGAGTGGTCAGTCGCCGCGGGGATAGGGCGCCATCGGAGGACGCCGAGGCCTGCGTGCGCGCGATGGCCGATGCGCTGCGCCATCGCGGCCCCGACGGTCAGGGCGTGTGGGTGAATGGCCCCGCCGCGCTCGCACACACCCGGCTGGCGATCATCGATCCGGCGGGCGGCGCGCAGCCGATGCATCTCTTGCGCGAGCCACTGAGTGTCGTTTTCAATGGCGAAATCTATAATTACATCGAGCTCCGTGAAGAGCTGATCCGCCGAGGTCGGCAATTTGCCACTCGGAGCGATACCGAGGTCGTGCTCCACGCGTTCGCCGAGTGGGGCGACGCCGCGGTCGAGCGGTTCAACGGACAGTGGGCGATCGCACTGTGGGACCGCTCTCAGCACCGCCTCCTCCTGTGCCGCGATCGGGTGGGTATTCATCCGCTGTATTACGCGGAGTCGCCCGAGCGGGTGATGTTCGCGAGCGAGGTCAAGGCGCTGTTCGCGGGCGACCCCGCGCTGCGCGCCGGCCTCGATCCGATCGGGCTCGACCAGACGCTCACGTTCTGGGGCGCGATCGCTCCGCGCACCGTGTTCCGCGGCATCTGCGAGCTGCCGCCGGGCCGCATGCGGATCTACGAGGGCGGCGGCGCCTCCGAGCGCGCCTTCGCCGAGCACGACTTCGCGCCGCGCTTCACCGGCTCGATCGCCGACGCCACGAGCGCCGTCCGCGCCGCGCTCGAGCGCGCCACCGCGCTGCGCATGCTCCGCGCCGATGTCCCCGTCGGCTGCTACCTCTCGGGCGGACTCGACAGCTCGCTGATCGCCGCGCTCGGCCAGCGCGCCAAGGGCGAGCGGTTCCACACCTTCTCGCTGCGCTTCGCCGACGCCGAGTACGACGAGACATCGTTCCAGCGCACGGTCGCCAGCGCCCTCGACACCGAGCACCACGAGATCGTCGTCGGTGGTGACGACATCGCGCGCGCGTTCCCCGCCGTCGTCCGCCATGCCGAGCGCCCGCTGTTGCGCACCGCGCCGGCGCCGATGTTCCTGCTGTCCCGGCTGGTCGCCGACACCGGCATCAAGGTCGTGCTCACCGGCGAGGGGGCCGACGAGATGTTCGCCGGCTACGACCTGTTCCGCGAGGGCGTCGTTCGCCGGTTCTGGGCGCGCGAGCCGTCGTCGAAGCTGCGGCCGCGCCTGCTCCAGCGCCTCTATCCCTATCTCGCGCGCTCGCCGGTCGCGCAGCAGTCGCTCGCCATCCAGTTCTTCGGGCGCGGCCTCGCAGCAGCGGGCACGCCGGGCTTCGCGCACGGCACGCGCTGGACCACCACGAGCGCGCTCAAGCGCCTGCTCGCCCCCGATGCGCGCCCACCCGCGGGCACCGACGCCGTCGCCGCGCTGCTCGCCGACCTCCCGGCCGCCTTCCCTTCGTGGACGCCGCTCGCCCAGGACCAGTACCTCGAGATCCGGACGCTCCTCGGGCCGTACCTACTGAGCTCGCAGGGCGACCGCATGCTGATGGCCCACTCGGTCGAGGGCCGCTTTCCGTTCCTCGATCCCGACGTGATCGACCTCGCGCACGCGCTGCCCGACGCCGCCAAGCTGCGCGTGCTCGACGAGAAGCACGTCCTCAAGCGGGTCGCGGCCGACCTCGTCCCGCGCGAGATCCTCGCGCGCAAGAAGCAGCCCTACCGCGCCCCCGACGCGGCGTCGTTCGCGTCGGCCGCATCCGCGCCCGCGATCGATGAGCTCCTGTCCGAGGCCAGCCTCGCTGCCTCGGGCGTGCTCGACGCCACCGCGGTCCAGCTCCTGTGGCGCAAGTGCCGCGCGTCCGCCGGCCGCACGCTCTCCAACACCGACAACATGGCGCTCGTGTTCGCGATCTCGACCCAGCTGCTGTGCCGCGAGCTGCTCGGAGCGGCCGTGTGAGAGTGGCCGGAGCGGTAGAGACTCTGGCCGCTCTGGACCAGCGCGCGGGCCGGCCGGTTCGCATAACGAGCGTGCGCTCTTCGAGGCGCACAGGAGCTCGTCATGATCTCGACTCTCACTCGTTGGTTGGCGTCCGGGGCAGTCGCCGCAGCTGCGATCGGCCACGCGCGCGCGGCCCATGCGCTGGATTGCGGTGCGGTGACCGCCGCGCTCGCCGGGCGCACGCAGGACCTTCGCTGCGTCGATAGCCCGGACCTCACGACGCAGAATCCGGACACCACACCGCTCGATAACTCGCGCGCCGATCTGCCGCCGCTCGCGTTCACGCCGCGCACCGACCGCGCGGCGCTCGTCTCGGACGTCGCGCGCACGCCGATCCCGCGCGCGGTCCCCGGGCTGCAGATCACCGGCGCGATGGCCGACGACGCGGGCGCACGGTTCGTGATCCGGCTGCCCGCGAGCGGGTTCAGCGGGCGGCTGATCGTCGGCGTGCCCGGCGCCACGCGCAGCGAGTACAACGGCGACTACTTTGCGAGTGACCTCGTCCTGCAGCGCGGCGATGCCTATGCAATGTCGAACAAGGGGGCGTACAACCTGCGGCTTGCGCCGGCGACCGATCCGCAGGCGTGCCCGCTCGCGCCGCCCGGCGTGCCGCAATCGCAGGTGTTCGTGCGCGCCTACGCGGGCGACTCGCCGCGCGGCATCACAGCCTGGTTCCCCCGTACCATCGAGGCGGCGGAGCTGGCGCGCGATGCGGCGGCGGCCGCGTACGGCAAGAAGCCGCGCCGCACGTACCTGTTCGGCATCTCGGCCGGCGGGCTGACCGTGCGCCACATCCTGGCGTTTTCGCCGCACGGTTTCGACGGCGGCATCGACTGGGAGGGGCTCTACGTCACGCCGCGCCACCCGACGTTCATGCGCGAGTATCCGCAGGCGGTCGCCGCGTTCCTCGACTATCGCGCCGGCGGCTACGACGCGGCCGGGCCGGCGGCCGATGCGATCCGCGACCTCGGCTTCGCGCCCGATCTGCGCGCGCAGCCGCCGACGCCGCTCAACACGGCGAGCCCCATCGTCGGATCGTACTATGAGACGACGGCCAACTCGCTGTGGAACGTGCTCGGCTGTCTGTTCATCCGCGCGGTCGATCCGAGCTACACGGGCGAGACCTCGCAGTACGACTTCGACGCGCGCCGCGCCGAGAGTCTCCGGCGCGCCTGGGAGCTGAGCTTGGCGCTCGCGCGGATCTCGACGCCGGGGACGATCGACCGGCCGCTGATCACGGTCTCGGGCACGATCGATCAGCTCGCGCCGATCGACGAGCACGCCCGCGCGTTCCGCCGCGACGTGGTGCATGCGGGCCGCGGCGCGCTGCACCGGCTGTACGAGGTGCAGAACGGCGGCCACATCGACCGGCTGCGCGACGCCAGCTTCCAGTTCACCCAGCTCGAGTATGTGGCGCCGCACGCCCAGCGCGCGCTCGACCTGCTCGAGGAGTGGGTCGAGCGCGGCGTCCGGGCGCCCGCCGGGCAGTGCATTCCGCGCGGCGGCGCCATCGCCGCCGACCCGCGCGCCGAGCGTCGCCCCGAGCACTGCGCCACCCTCGTCGCCCCGTGACCCCGCTACCCTAACCCTCGACGAGAATCCGGAATCTCTGCAGTTGGCGCAAGGACTCTCGGCATCACGTCCGGAGGAACCCACCAGACCCATTCCCGCGATCTCGCGCAGCGATGCCATGGCCTTACATTCTTCCGCCTGGGCCGCGCCAGCGATGCGAAGCCGGCGGCGCCAGCACCTCCACGTCCCACCTGGGACGAGCACTGACATCCGAGGTCGACGCGCCGCGCGGCTTCCCACCCTCCTGCGTGGGACCATAGCCAGTTTCGCGACCTCCCATGCCACCGTCTTCTACGCACCTTGCGATGGTGGGGCTCGCGGTGGCGGAGCTCGCGGTGGCGGGGCTCGCGGTGGCGGGGCTCGCGGTGGCGGGGCGATCGACCGCGCGATGCTCTGGCTCCCAGCCATCGTTTCCCGTGTTTGCGTCAGGATTCGCATCGCCATTCGGCGCCTTCGCTTCATTACGGCTCTGTGGCATTACATCGGTCCTTTCGCGCACGCCCTCCCTGCGCGCGCATGACCTTCTACCATGTGCATTTTCGTGTTTCTGTATTGCGCTCTGCTGCAATCAAATCCACAGCTACGCGAATTCGACCCTGCTGGAATTCTGTGCATGCAGATCGCGGC
>DATIPJ010000137.1:0-9919 GCA_035472155.1 Kofleriaceae bacterium | reverse complement strand
TGTCACCGGTCGCGATCACCGCCGGAAAAAAGGTCACACTGTCCTGGCAGTCCGACGGTACCAGCGTCCAGATCACCGCGCCCGACGGGACGATCGACAGCGGCCCTGCGTCCGGCACGCGCACGTTCACGCTCGCGACGGCCGGGATCGCCGTGTTCGTGATCGTGGCGCAGAATGGCGCGCTCACCAGCCCGCCGCGTTCGGTGGCCGTCAACGTCACCGCGCCCGCGACGACCGGCAGCGGCGCCCAGCCGGGCGACGGCGAGGGAGACGGCGAGGGAGACGGCGAGGGAGACGGCGAGAGTGACGGCGACGGCGAGGGCGAGGGCGACCGCTTCATGACGTTCGTCGTGTTCCGGCCGAACGTGCTCGATAGCCAGGGCCGCGCGCGGCAGGTCAGCTTCGACGAGGCGCAATCTGCCGTCGCGAACGCCGCGCGGGTCCTCGGCGTTCAGTTCGATCTCATCGAGCTGCCGTGGGCCGAGGACGGGCTGGCGGTGATCGCCAACCCACCGCACGGCTGCGACGACCTCCGCGTGACGCGGCTGTTCGAGGAGCTCGATCGCGCCGCCGCGCGCACCCCCAACCGCGAGCATGCGATCTGGGTCGCGCTTCTGCCCGGTCCCCCGGTCATCATCTCGATCGCCTTCGCCGCGCCCGAGACGCCGCTCGGCGTCGCGCGCCTGGGCGAGGCCGCGCTCGCGGTCGTGGTCGCCAACCCGCTCGGGCTGTCGGCGGCGGTCGCGAACCTGGCGCGCTCGCTGACCGGCAACAGCAGCACGCTGCGCATCACGCCCGCGATCGCGCATCGCGCGCTGGTGTCGTCGTCGGCGGCGGCGTCATCGGGCGGCGCCAGCGCCTGCTCGGGCACGCGCGAGTCGGCCGCGCGGCTGCGCATCATCGGCGCGATCGAGAATCAGAAGGTCCGGCTGATCGATGTGCCGCGGCTCGACAAGGACCGCGCGGCCGGCCCTGGTGCACCCGTGCCGCTCGGACTGACCGCCGTGTGCTGCGACGCCGATGGCCGCGAGCTCGGCCAGACGCCGGTGCGAGGGTATCGCCAGAGCAGCGCCGCGTTCGTCGCGCTGGTGCCGATCACCGACGACGTCGCGCGCATCGAGCTCCGGCTCGGCGACCGCATCGCGGCGACCCTCGCGCGGCCGAGCTCGGCGCCGCAGCTCGCCCCGGTCGTGAGCGAGATCGATCCCGGCGCGCGGCGGATGTCGGTGCGCTGGAAGCTCGCCGCCGGCAGCGCGCTCGAGGCAGTGCTCGAGGCCGCTGTCGCCGAGTCCGAGGACTGGGTCCCGATCACCTCGCTGCGCGCCTGCAGCGAGGTCAACGTCGCACCGACCTGGCGCATCCGGCGCGGTGTGGTGCTCCGTGTGGTCGCGACCGACGGCTGGAACGTCGCGACCACCGAGGAGCCGCTGTTCATTCCCGGCAGCGTTCAGACCGGCCCGTTCGTGATCCGCCGCGCGACCGATCAGGTGCTGTGGGCCGAGCTGCCCGACGAAGCGAGCCCCGATTCGCTGATCTGGCACGTACCGCCCGGCGCGGTCGCCGCAAAGCGCATCGTCACGTTGCCGGCGGCCAGCCAGGGTGATGTCGAGCTCGGCTTCACCGGGCTCGCCGACATCATCGACTCGTTCACGATCGGAAGCGCCGATGGCCACCGCCACGATTGAAGCTCGGCAACGCCGGGCGCGCCGACGCGATCAGGAGCACGGGTGGCGCGCATCGTGATCGACCCCGGCCACGGCGGCGCCGGGCGTGCGGGGGGCGCCTCCGGCACCGGCGTGGTCGGTGCGCGGGGCACGCTCGAGAAGCACGTCACGCTCGCGGTCGCCCGCGCCGCGGTGGACCGCCTCCGCGCCCGCGGCCATCGCGCCGCGCTCACGCGCGATGCCGATCGAGCCGTCACCCTCGCCGCGCGCGCCCGGACCGGCGCCGGCGCCGAGGCCTTCGTCTCGCTTCACTTCGACGGTGACGCTGACCCCTCCCGCCAGGGCACGCAGATCTTCGTCCACGACCGCGCGACCCCCGCCAGCGAGCGCCTCGCGGGTGCGCTCGATCAGCGGCTCGCCGGCGTCACCGGGTTCAGCACGGCCTGGATCGCGCGTGCGCCGCTCGCCGTGCTCGGCGCCCTCGACGAGGGGACCGCCGCGTGCCACGCCGAGCTCGCCTTCCTCACCGATCCGGTCGAGGAGCGGCGCCTCGCGACCCCGGAGTACATCGACCGCATCGGCGCCGCCGTCGCCGATGCGATCGCCGATGTCAGCGCGGCGGCGCACGCCACCGACGAGCCGCGCGACGTTGCCCACCGGACCGACGAGCCAGGCGCCGGCGCCGCTCCGGTCGACGTCTGGTGGGAGGTCCCGCTCGTCCCGCAGGTGACCGGCATGAGCTGCTGGGCCGCTGCGGCGGCGATGCTGATCGGCTGGCGCGATTGCGTGCACGTCGATCCCGAGGAGGTCGCGCGCGCGTGCGGCCGCTGGGCCGAGTACCGCGACGGCCTCGAGGTCAGCGACGTGCGCGGATTCGCGTCCGCGTGGCATCTCGTCGCCGAGCGCCCGGCGGCGATCGACGCGCGGCAGCTGCACCGCCTGCTCGCCGAGCACGGCCCGCTGTGGATCGGCGAGGCCTCGCCCGGGCTGCACGTCGTGGTCGTCACCGGCATGGTCGGCGACGGCAGCGACGAAGGCACCCGCGTGCGCGTGCTCGATCCGTGGCCGATCCGCCGCGGCGAGCGCTACTCGATCCCGGTGTCCGAGCTCGCGCGCACCCATCGCGCCCTCGCCGGCCTCACCGAGGGCGAGGCCCTGGTGCTTCACACCGGAGGGCGCCGTGCGCGGTGATCGCGCGCCGGCGGCTTGGCCGCGGCCTCGCCCTCGAGACGGCCCGCCTCGGCGACGGGCTCCTCGTCGCGGCACAGCTTCTTGTAGATCGTGCGCACGTTGATCCCGAGGCGCGCTGCGGCGCGCGTGCGGTTGTTGCGCTCGGCCTCGAGCGCGGCCGACACCAGCATGTCCTCGCAGGCCAGGGTCGCCTGTGCGAGCGTCATGCCGGTCTCCTCGATCATGCGCCACAGCCGCGCGCGCAGCGATTCCATGCCGACCTCGCCGTGTGCGTCGTGCGAATCGTGGGCAGCGAGCGCGGCCTCGCCGGCGTCGGCGCTGCGCTCCGGCGGCAGACCGAGCGAGACCTCGTCGATGTCGTCGCTGTCGTACAGCAGCGCCGCCGACTCGACCCGATGGCGCAGCTCGCGCACGTTGCCCGGCCAGTCATAGTTGCGCATCCGCCGCTCGGCCACCGGGGTGAACCGCTTGTGCCCGCAGCCAATGCCGCGCAGAAAGTGCACGGCGAGCATCGAGATGTCGTTGGGCCGGTGCGCCAGCGGCGGAACGTCGATCCGGACCACCTCGAGCCGGTACAGGAGGTCCTCACGGAACGTCCGCTCCCGCACGCGCGCGCGCAGCTCCTGGTTGGTCGCCGCGATGACCCACGCATCGGAGCGCTCCGCATGGTCGGCGCCGACCGCACGGAACTCGCCGGTCTCGAGGAAGCGCAGCAACTTGGCCTGCGCGCCGAGCGACAGCGAGTCGATCTCGTCGAGGAACAGCGAGCCGTGCTCGGCGCTGCGCACCAGCCCGCAGCGCGCCTGGTAGGCGCCGGTGAATGCGCCCTTCGCGTGCCCGAACAGCTCGGCCTCGATCAGGTTGTCAGGGAGCGCTGCGCAATGCACGACGACCATCGGCGCACCGCTGCGCCGCGAACGCTCGTGGAGGCTGCGCGCGATCACGTCCTTGCCCGAGCCGGTCGGACCGCTGATCAACGTCGTGCGCTCGGCGCGCGCGATCGCGTCGAGCCTGCGCTCGATCCCGGTCATCTCCGTCGACGCTCCCACCAGTGCTATCGACACGGGCCCCCCGATGGCTGAGAACACAATATCGAGTTCGACGAAGATCTCCAGATCGAAAATCAACGATCGTCGTCGCGCTCGTCGAACATCACCGCCGGCATCGCAGTGCAACGAATCCGCCACTCGTCATACAGCGCAGTCCACCTGCAAGTTTGCATTGGAGCGCATGCGCGATCGATCGCGCGTGCGACACGGACCGACCAGGCCCCTCGTGCGACATGTCAGCCGCTGCTGCGCGCGCATCACGACGCTACAGCGAGGGCCGACCCGGGAGCGAGACGACCTCGGCCGGATCGCGCGCGGCCGGATCGCGTCCCGCGACGCGCAGGTGGCGGCGAAGGCGCGCCGCGAGCGCATCGATGACGGCATCGCCGACCAGCTCGGCGGTCTGTGCGCGATGGGCCCGCCAGCGCCCGGCGAGCTGCGGCAGCGCGGCGAGCCCGGGCGGGGTCGCGATCCGCGCATCGACCGCGACCAGCGCGTTGGGCAGCGCGAACAGCGACGCCAGGCCGCGCGGACGCTGGCCCGCCGCCTCGGCCGCGAGCACGGTCGAGATCAGCGGGCTCTTGGCGCCCGCCTCGCGCAGCCCGAGCTCTGCGAAGCAGAACAGCGCGGCCAGGTGGACCAGGAACGCGGCCACCGCGCGCACGTCGGGCTCGTCGGGCGCGCGCTCGAGCATCTGCTCGAAGGCGGCCGCGAGGCGCGCTGGCCCGGCGACCTGCTCGCGCGGCGCACCGTCGGACGTCAGACGGTAGGCGATGGCGCGCGCGAGCTCGGCATCGCGCAGGAGGAACACCGCGTCCTCCCAGTGCAGCGGCGGCGCGCCCGGGTGCGCGTCGAGCAGCTGGGTCAATGGCGTGCGGCGGAGCAAGGTCGCGATCACCGGCGCGGTGTCGGGCACCGCGAGCAGCTCCTCGAAGTCGACCACGGTGATGTCCTCGCGCACGCGGCGCATCCCGCGCCACGCGGTCAGTCGCGCCGGCGGCTTCTGGCCCTGGAACCGCGCGCGCCCGGTCCACCACGAGACGGTGACGTCGTTGCGCGTGAGATGAAACAGGTTGTGGAGCAGCGCGTGGCGCGCCATCACGCGCGTGCGGTTGCGCGTCAGCGGCCGGCTGACCTGCGCGAGCGCGGTGTCGATGATCTTGCGCCGCGTGCGGTCGCTGACCGACCACTCCTCGGCGCGCGGATGCACGAGGAACAGCGCGTTGTGCAGCCCCGCGGCGAGCTGCAGGTCATCGGGCTCGAGCACGAACGTGGGCGGCCGGCACACCAGCGTCGAGATCACGGCCTGGCGGGCGTCGTCGACCGCGGTCAGCTCCACGCTGGCGTTGTCGAGCTCGTGCTCCCAGCGGGAGACATCCGACTCCGGGATCGGCGGCCCGATGTGGATCTCGCCGCCGGCGACGAGCGGGCGGACGAACCGAGCCAAGAAGTCGCGAACGTGCGGGCGGGCCATCGACGGCGGTCACTTCCCCGGCGGCAGGAGCTTGCGATCGGGCGCGTCGGGAAAGCCCCACAGCGCAAACCGCCCGACCGCGTCGTTGACGACCTGCGCCTCGACCGAGGGCTCGGCGGCGTAGTCCTCGATCCCCGCCTGCTCGACCTCGAGCTTGGCGAGCGAGCGCCGCTCGAGCGACGTGAACGAGGCCTCGCTGACCTGGAACGGCCGCCCGTCGGTGGTGAACACGGTGACCACGCCCGCCTGGTGCGCGAGCGCGCGCGCCAGCACGTCCGACGACACGCGCGGCACGACGTCCATGCCGAGCGGAACCAGGAGCCCTGGCGCGAGCTCGCACAGGAGCTGTCCGAGGGGGATGACGTCGAGGTTCTCCGAGCCGATGACGAGGATGCCGCGGTCGGTGGCCGCGACGCGATGGCCGCGCAGCGACACCGGCGGCAGCGCGAACAGGATGCGCTTGAGCCGCGCGGCGTGCGCGAGCGGGATCAGCGTCGCCATCACGCGGCGCGGCGGCCCCATCGACGCCGCGAGCTTGAGCTCGACGCCGATCGACTCGACCGGCCCGCCGCTGTGCGGCCGCGGATCCTTGGGGCGATCGAGCTCGAGGTCGACCCGCGTCAGGTCGGCGATGTCGCTGAGCGCGATCGGGCCGGGCAGCACGTCGACCCGGTCGTTGGGCCAGAACACGTGGAAGGTCTCGGGCGGAAACACCGACGAGCACGACGCGAGATCGATCGGGTGCTGGTAGCCCGCCGCGACCGCCGCGTTCGCCCCCGCCGGGCGAAACACATCGATTCCGGGCGTGCCGATGAACAGCGCGAGGATGCGCTCGGGCAGCCCGCGCACGCGGATCAGCATGTAGCCGCGGTCGCGCGAGCGATCGTCGAACGCGCTCGACGAGCCCGGCGTGAACAGCCCCGCCTGCGCCTCGACGCGGTTGCGCCACAGATAGCGGATGATGCCCTCGGACAGCCCGCGCGCGACGGCGAGGAACAGGTCGCCGCGGTCCTCGGCGTCGAGATGCTCGCCGCCCGGCACCTTGCGGATCGACAGCCGGAACAAGAGGCGCGCGAACGGCAGGTCGCCCTCGCGCACGTAGCCCTGCGCGAACTCGTCGCCGTGCACCATGAAGTCGGTCGTCGCCGGCATCGCGCCGATGTCGACCGCGTCGTAGCCGTAGGGCGAGCGGTCGTCGCGGTACTTCACGAAGTGCTTGGCCGTGCCGGTGTAGATCGCGCCGCCGACCAGCCGGCACAGCCGCGCCGCGCGGTCGGCCGCATACGACGACACCGCCGGAATCTGCACCACGATCTCGCGGCTGCCGAGCGCGGTCTTGCACTTGGTGATCGCGAGGTTCGAGAGCAGCTCGTCGAGCGCCGCCTCCGACGAGTACAGCCGGAACCACGACACCGCGCCCTCGAGCGTGGGGAACGTCATCAGGCAGTAGCGGCCGAGCAGGATCCCGCGCGGGTCGGGAGCCACCCCCGGCGTGAAGAACCGGGTCTGTCCCTGCGCGACGTGCTCCAGCGCCATCGCGCGTCAGCCTAGCATGCGTTTCCTGGGCCGAGCCGCCACCGCGCCGCGCGCAAAAGAAGACGCGCACCGAGCGCGGCGGGGGCCACACGGGTGCGCGTCCACGAGCCGACGAGCGGCTCGATCAAACCTGTCGGGGGAACGTCGCCGAGAGCCGGCGACCGTCGCGAGGATCAGTCCGCGTTGACCGCGGGCTCGGTCAGCGCCACCGACGGGTTGCCGCTGGTCGCCGCGCCCACGAGCGTGTACACGATCTCGGTGTTATCGCAGTCGAGGACGCCGGTCGCCTTCGCCGTGAACGCCGTCGCCGTGCCGGTGTAGTCGTAATAGAACAGGCTGGGCTCGTCGATCTGGAAGTCGAGCTGCTTCCACGTCGCGTCGCCCGCGAAGCCCGTGGAGTTCGCCGCGCAGTGGTTGTTCGGGCCGCCGCAGCACCCGCCCGCGCCCGGCTTGGCCGGCAGCTGCAGCGCGGTGCCGACGACGTACGACGACGCCTCCGAGTATGCGCGCTTGGCATTCTTGCCGAGCTTGTTCAGCTGGAGCGACGCCTCCGTCTTCTTCGATCGCTTCATGTAGTCCATGAAGGCTGGAATCGCGACGGCCGCGAGGATGCCGATGATCGCGACGACGATCATCAATTCGATGAGGGTGAACCCTCGCTGTGCTCTCTGGACAAGCTTCATGGCGAGGACCCAACAGCAACCGACGTGCCGCCCTCCAAGCACGCGGACGTTCGATCCGCCCCCTGCATTTTGGTGCCGAGGATTGTCACCTTGCGGCAAATGAAACTACCCAGGTGCTCGACGAGCGCCGCGCAACGCCCCGCCGGCTCCGTTGGTTCCGTCGATCTCTCACCGAGATCTGCTACTTGGAGCCCACCTGTCGGTGACATCTGTACATCGGTTCAGTATAGTCGCCCTCGTGAAGTCGCGCCCCACCGAGAACCCACACAATCGGTTCCATGATCAGGTCGTGGCCTACGACGACGGCGAGGGTCCACCGCCGGCGCAGATCACGGTCATCGACGATCAATCGCGCTCGATCCTCGCGCACAACGATTCCCCCGACCTCGGCTTCTCCTGGTCGGTCAATCCGTACCGGGGCTGCCAGCACGCCTGCGCGTACTGCTACGCGCGCCCCAACCACGAGTACCTCGACATGGGCGCCGGCACCGACTTCGACACCAAGATCGTCGTCAAGCGCAACGCAGCGGCGCTGCTTCGCGCGGCGTTCGACAAGCCGAGCTGGCAGGGCGAGCTCGTCATGTTCTCGGGCGTCACCGACTGCTACCAGCCGCTCGAGAAGGAGCTCACGCTCACCCGCCAGTGCCTCGAGGTGTGCGCCGAGTATCGCAACCCGGTCAGCGTCATCTCCAAGAGCGCGCTCGCCGAGCGCGACATCGACGTGTTCCGCGCGCTCACCGAGCATGCGCGCTTCGGCTTCAGCGTGAGCCTGGCGTTCAGCGACAACGCCACCGCGCGCGCGATCGAGCCCTGGGCGCCCTCGCCGGATCGCCGCTTCAAGGTGATCGAGACCCTCGCCGCCGCCGGCATCCCGGTCGGCGTGATGTGCGCGCCGATCATCCCGGGGATCAACGACAGCCAGCTCGTCACCGTCCTCGAGCGCGCGGCCGCCGCCGGCGCGACCTGGGCGGGCTGGACGCTGCTGCGCCTGCCGGGCGCGGTCAAGGAGGTCTTCGAGGACCGCATCCGCGTCGCGATGCCGCTCGCCGCCGACAAGGTGCTCCACCGCATCCGCGAGACGCGCGGCGGCAAGCTGTACGACCCGCGGTTCGGCGTGCGCGGCCGCGGCGAGGGCCCCTACTCCGACATGATCCGCACGATGTTCGTCGCGACCGTATCCCGTCTCGGGCTCAACCAGCGCACGCGCGACGGCTCGATCTTCGACGAAGGCACGGGCCCGACGACGTTCACGCGCCCGGCCAGGCCCACGCCTCAGCTCTCGCTGTTCTGAGGCCCGAGCTACATCGTGAGGAGCCAGAGCAGCGCGGCGAGGGCAGCGACGGTCAGCGCCGCGAAGGCGAAGATGGCCGCGCGGTGCTCGACGTGCGCGGGCGGGACCGCGGGCGACAGGGCCGGCAGGTCCGCGGGCGCATCGCCGCGCAGGTGACGCTCGGCGGGATCGTGAAAGCGCATGACCAGGTTGCCCAGAGCGAGCGACTGGCCGTCGCGCAGCTCGACGGGGCGGCTGCCGACCTTGGTCGCGTCGACGCGGGTGCCGTTCTTGGAGCCCAGGTCGACCACGGAGACGCCGTCCCAGCTGCGGCGGATCTCGGCGTGGGCGAGCGAGAGATCCTCGTCGAGGATCACCCAGTGCGCCTCGTCGCCGCGCCCGATCACGAGGGTCGAGTCGGGCGGTGCCAGCGTCCGCCGCGAGCCGGCCTGCACGCCGCGCTCGATCTCGAGCACCGGGGCCGCCTCGTCGCCGAGCAGGCCGCGCACCAGCTCGCGCGCGAGGCTATCGGTCCGCCGCGGGAGGCTCGCCGGTGTGCCGACCGGCGTGGCGCTCACGCGCACGCGGTAGTTGCCGAGCTCGATCACCAGGCCGTGGCCCACCGACCCGCTGTCGCCCGCCGCCCGCACCATGCCGCCGACCCGCGACTCGGCGAGCAGCGTCCAGCTCTGGCCCTCGACGCGGATGTGCGCGGGCCGCGCGGCGTCGGCCGGCAGCCGCACGTGCGCCTCCGGTCCCGAGCCGATGACCACCACGTCGTCGACGATATCGAGCGGCGGCAACGGCTCGCCCCCGCCTTCGCTGATCTCGAAGCGCATCAGCTCGCGCCCCGGCGCGTACGCTGCACTATCGCCCGAGCGCCTGCGCCCGCTGCTCCTCGGTCTTGTACTGGTAGTAGCGCTCGAGCACCATCTTCAAGTACTGGCGCGTGTACGCGTAGGGCGGCACGGTGTAGCCGAACTTCGCGAGCGAGCCGAGGCCGGCGTGGTAGCCGGCGATCGTGAGCACGAGGTCGCCGTCGACGCGGTTGG
>DATIPJ010000136.1:0-3129 GCA_035472155.1 Kofleriaceae bacterium | reverse complement strand
GCGAGCGCGATCTCGAGAACCCTCTCGGCGCGGTGCAGATGGGGCTCATCTACGTCAATCCGGAGGGGCCCGACGGAAACCCGGATCCGGTCGCGGCGGCGAAGGACATCCGCGAGACGTTCGCCCGCATGGCGATGAACGACGAGGAAACGGTCGCGCTGATCGCGGGCGGCCATAGCTTCGGCAAGACCCACGGCGCCGGCGAGCCCGGCAAGCACGTCGGTACGGACCCCGAAGCGGCCGGCATCGAGGACCAGGGCTTCGGCTGGAAGAACAGCCTGGGGACCGGGCACAGCAGCCACGCGATCACCAGCGGCCTCGAGGTCACCTGGACGACCACGCCCACGAAGTGGAGCAACAACTTCTTCGAGAACCTGTTCGGCTACGAGTGGGAGCTGACCAAGAGCCCCGGCGGCGCGAACCAGTGGCGGCCCAAGAATGGCGCTGGCGCGGGCACGGTGCCCGACGCGCATGACAAGTCGAAGCGCATCGCGCCCTCGATGCTCACGACCGACCTCGCGCTGCGCATGGACCCGGCGTATGAGAAAATTTCCCGCCGTTTCTTGCAGCACCCGGAGCAATTCGCGGATGCGTTCGCCCGCGCGTGGTTCAAGCTCACGCACCGTGACATGGGTCCGCGCGCTCGCTACCTCGGCCCCGAGGTTCCGACCGAGGAGCTGATCTGGCAGGACCCGGTGCCCGCCGTCAATCACCCGGTGATCGACGACCGCGACGCGGCCACGCTCAAGGCGAACATCCTCGCGTCAGGCCTCACGGTCTCGCAGCTGGTGTCGACCGCGTGGGCGTCGGCGTCGACGTTCCGCGGCTCCGACAAGCGCGGCGGCGCAAACGGCGCCCGCGTTCGCCTCGCGCCCCAGAAGGACTGGGCGGTGAACCAGCCGGCCCAGCTCTCGAAGGTGATCGGCACGCTCGAGCGCATCCAGAAGGAGTTCAACGGCGCGGCTGGCGGCAAGAAGGTCTCGCTCGCCGACCTCATCGTGCTCGCCGGCAACGCGGGTGTCGAGCAGGCTGCGCGCGCCGCGGGTGTCACGGTGACCGTGCCGTTCCGCCCGGGCCGCAGCGACGCGTCGCAGGAGCAGACCGACGCGGCGTCGTTCTCGGTGCTCGAGCCGGTCGCCGACGGCTTCCGCAACTACCAGAAGGAGCGCTACGCGGTTCCTTCCGAGGAGCTGCTCATCGATCGCGCCCAGCTGCTGACGCTGACCGCGCCCGAGATGACCGTTCTCCTCGGCGGCCTGCGCGTGCTGAACACCAACGTCGGGCAGACCAAGCACGGCGTGCTCACCAAGCGCCCCGAGACGCTGAGCAACGACTTCTTCGTCAACCTGCTCGACATGGGCACGGCGTGGAAGGCGACCTCGGACGCGCAGGACGTGTTCGAGGGCCGCGATCGCAAGACCGGCGAGGTCAAGTGGACCGGCACACGCGTCGACCTGGTGTTCGGGTCGAACTCGGTGCTCCGCAGCCTCGCAGAGGTCTACGCCAGCTCGGACGCGCAGGAGAAGTTCGTGCGCGACTTCGTCACGGTGTGGACCAAGGTGATGAACCTCGACCGCTTCGACTGATCGTCGATCGGTCTCGTCAGAGGGCCGCGACGGCAGCGACCGCGCGGTCCACGTCGGCCTCGTCGGTCAGCAGGCTCGGCGCGAGCCGCGTGTACGCAGGGCTGTAATAGGCCGGCGTCACCGCCGCGATGACGTTCTTGGCGTCGAGCCGCTGGACGACGTCGACCGGCGCCTTGCCGTCGACGCTGAAGCAGACGATGCCGGCGGATAGGTCCTCCGACATCGGTGTGGCGACGGTGACGCCGTCGATCGCCGCGAGCTGCTCCTTGCAGCGCGTGTTGAGCTCGCGGATGCGCGCCGCGACCCGCGAGAAGCCGATCTGGTCGTGGAACGCGAACGCTTCGGGCAATGCCCAGCGATGGTCGAACGAGTGATAGCCCCCCGGCGTCATGAGCCAGCCGGTCGGCGACTGATCGGACGACTCGGGCCGCCACGCCACGTCGAACGACGGGATGATCGGCGACATCACCGACCAGGCGCCCGGTCGCGCCCACACGACGCCCGTCCCGCGCGGCCCGAAGATCCACTTGTGGCAGCCCGCGACGAAGAAGTCGCAGCCGAGGTCGGCCGCGCGCACGTCCTGATTGCCGAAGCCATGCACGCCGTCGACGCACAGCCGCGCGCGATCCGCGTCGGCGCGGCCCGCGTTCGCACGCGCGACGGCCTCGGCGATCGCCGCAATGGGCAGCTTCACGCCGGTGCCGGAGTGCACCCAGGTGACGGCGACGACGCGCGTCGCCGGCGTGATCGCCGCTGCGAGCCGGCCGACGATCTCGTCGGTGGATGCACTCGCGGGATCGTCATACAGCGCGACCTTGCGCACCGCACACTGCTCGCGCGCAGCGCTGTATGCGAGCGCGCCATGCGTCGCAAAGTGATCGTGCGTGGTCGTCAGCACCTCCTGCCCCGACGCAAGCCGCAGCCCGCCGTACACCAGGCCGAGCCCCTGCGTGGTGCTGTCGGTGAGCGCCACATCGGGCACCGCTCCGCCGAGGTAGCTCGCCGCTGCGCTGCGCGCGGCCATCTCGGCGGCGGCTTGATTCTCGTGCAGGTACGTTGTCGGATCGCGGTCGAAGCCGGCCCGGTGCCGCTCGATCGCATCGGCAACCGGCCTCGGATGCGAGGCGAGCAGGAACCCCGCCAGATGAGCTCGGTCGCGCGTCAGCTCGAATTGCGCGCGCACATCGTCCCATGACGGATTCGCACCGAGCGATGGCGCACCGTCGCTCGCGCACCCCGGCACCGACAGCGCCCCGACCCCGACCAAGCCGCTCTTGAAGAAAGCGCGTCGATTCATCGCGACTTCGATACTATGTGCCGGCGCAGCTCAGAGATAGGCGAATCAACGACCCGCGAAGCTAGGCACCCGCATGTTGACGCTGCAGTTCACCGGGCGCATCTGGTACTGGCGGGGGCCGGCGCCCTGGTACTTCGTCACCGTTCCTCGCAAGCATAGTCTCGCTCTCAAGGCGCTGTCGTCGGTGCTCACCTATGGCTGGGGCGTGATTCCGGTGACGGCGCGGATCCGCAAGACCGCCTGGAC
>DATIPJ010000135.1:0-1515 GCA_035472155.1 Kofleriaceae bacterium | reverse complement strand
CAGTATCTGCGGCTTCGCGGCCGCGCGACCGCGGAGCACTGGCGAGCGTTTGTGGCCGAGCTGGCGCGCGCGGAGCGCGGGTTCGATGCCGCCGAGCGCGAGGCAGCGTGCGCGGCGGCGTGCGCGGTGTTCGCGGCGTACGCGGAGGCGTTCGTCGCGCATCGGGTGATCGCGCCGTGAGCGCCGAACCGGTCACGCTCGATAACTGTGCGCGCGAGCCGATTCACATCCCCGGCTCGATCCAGCCGCATGGAGCGCTGTTTGTGTGCCGCGGCAGCGATGCGGTGGTGACGCAGGTCAGCGCCAACGTCGAGGCGTGGTGCGGACGGCCGGTGGCCCAGGTGATCGGTGCGCCGCTCGCATCGCTGCTGAGCGAGGCATCGGCGTCGGATCTGGCGATGGCGCTCCGGCAGCGCGTGCTGCGCGAAGTGAGCCCGCTGCGCGTCGTGCTCGGTAACGGCAGCGCACTCGACGCGACGCTGCACCGCAGCGGCGAGCGGCTGATCGTGGAGCTCGAGCGCGCGTCGCCGGCGTCGAGCGCATTTCCGCGCGGCTTTGACCCGCGGCTGCGCGCCAGCGTGCTGCACATGCAGCAAGCGATCGATGTGCGCAGGCTATGCGAGGTCGCGGCCAAGGAGGTCCGGCTCGTCACCGGATTCGACCGCGTGATGGTGTATCGCTTCGACGCGGCGTGGAATGGCGAGGTCGTCGCCGAGGAGCGCCGCGCCGATCTCGAGCCGTTCCTCGGGCTGCACTATCCGGCGTCGGACATCCCGGAGCAGGCGCGGCGGCTGTACACGGTGAACTGGCTGCGCATGATCGCCGACGTGGCGTATCAGCCGGTGCCGCTCGAGCCGCTGCTCGACCCGGAGACCGGGATGCCGCTCGATCTGAGCCATGCGGTGCTGCGCAGCGTGTCGCCCATCCACATCGAGTACCTGCGCAACATGGCCGTGAAGGCCTCGATGTCGGTGTCGCTGGTCACCGACGGCAAGCTCGCGGGGCTGATCGCATGCCACCACTACAGCGGCCCCAAGGTCGTGGACCCGGTCGCGCGCGCGACGTCGGAGTTCCTCGGCCAGTCGCTGTCGTGGCAGCTGCGCGTGCTCGAGGGTGCGCAGGTGGCCGACCGCATGCGCCAGGTCAAGCATCACGAGGCGGAGCTGGTGCGCTCGATCGTCAGCGCCGCCGAGCTGCTCGATGGGCTCGAGCACCCGTCGCTGCTCGCGCTCACCGACGCGTGCGGCGCCGCGGCGGTGCTCGACGAAGGCACGCGGCTGGTCGGCGAGACGCCCGGCCACACCAAGGTCGCCGAGATCGTCGCGTGGCTGCGCGCCCAGCCCGAGGACGTCATGGCCACCGATCAGCTCGACGTGCAGATGCACGGCGACGCGCTCGAGACTGCGGCCGGCCTGCTGGCGGTGCCGATCTCGCGCGACCTCGGCGAGTACCTGCTCTGGTTCCGGCCGTCGACCGAGCGCACGGTCGACTGGGCCGGCGATCCGCGCAAGGTGA
>DATIPJ010000134.1:0-3154 GCA_035472155.1 Kofleriaceae bacterium | reverse complement strand
CTTCGAGGGCCTCGAGTACTTCAATTCGTCGACCATCGCGGCGCTGATCGACGCGATCCGGCTCGGCAGCGAGCACCGCGTGCCCATGGTCATGATCTACCGGGAGAACGTCCGCTGGCAGCGGATGAGCTTCGACGCGCTCCGCATGTTCACGCGCGAGCACGACTTCCAACTGAAGGGCGTATGAAAACCGTGGGGTTCAACTTCACCATCGATTTTCCCGTCCTCGGCGAGTGGGAGAACGTAGACCAGGTGCGGCTGTCGCTGCAGTCGTGCATCGCCACGCTGTTCCAGAACGTCGATCTCCGGCACACGCTCGCGATGGTCGCCGGCGAGCTGCTCGAGAACGCCGTCAAGTACGCGCACCGCAGCGACGACAACACGATGTTCCGCCTCAAGATCTGGGGCGCGCTGAGCGACGTCGCGTTCGTCCAGGTGGCCAATCCCGTCGACGACGAATCGGCGAAGTTCGTGATCGACGCGATCGCGAACATCCGCGACGCACCGTCGATCGCAGATTCCTACTTCGAGCGCATGCGCGAGATCGCCTCGCGGCCGTCGCGGATGAGCCGGCTCGGCCTCTTGCGCATCGCCTACGAGGGCGGCTGCGAGCTCAGCGCTCAGCACGACGACGGCATGCTGACCATCACCGCCGCGATCCCCGGAGCCTCGTGAGACGCGCGATCCCCTTCGGGCTGGCGATGCTGCCGGCGGCCACCGCGTTTGCCGAGGACCACGCGCGCCCCGAGGAGCTGTTCCTGGGCGACCACAGCTGGTTGCAGGAGCGCGCCGAGCTCCAGCTCAGCATGGCACCGGCCATGGACCGCGATCAATGGTACGTGGGGGCGGCGGCGGAGTACGGCCTCACCTCGCGCGTGCAGCTCTCGCTCGAGGGCGGCTTGACCGACGGGCCGCACATGGACTCGCTGCGCGAGATCGAGATCGGCGCCAAGCTCGCGGCGCTGCGCAGCGAGCGCTGGGCGCTTGCGATCGGCGGTGCCATGACCGCCGAGGTGGCGGACTCCACCGAGCTCGGCTTCGAGCCGTGTGCCAGCCTGTCGTTCGGCACGGGATCGGTCGGCGCGAACCTCGCGGTGTCGAGCGCGGTCACCGACTTCGACCCCGCCGTCGCGGTCGCGCTGTACGCGCGCTTCGGCCGGCTGATCCCGCTGGTCGAGGCGGGTCGCATCGAGGGCGACTTTCTGACGCGCGCCGGGCTCGCCGTGCAGGTCGGATCGGCGCAGCTCGCCGCGGCCATGGGCTACAGCGGCGACCTCGGAGCATCTGTTCACGCTGTCCTGAGCTGGGAAGTGTCGTTCGCCGGCGGCGACGACCACGACGATGACGAGTAAACCATGACGATCCGTACCCGACTGACCCTGACCCAGACCATGATCGCCGCGGTCGTGGTCGCACTCTGTCTGCTCGCGATCGGCCTGGCGCACACGGCCGGCGAGCTCGCGCGCACGCCGGCGCAGCAGACCAAGGCGCTCACCCATATCCACGAGCTGTTCGACAGCGTCGGACAGGCCGTGAAGGACGCCGACGACATCACGTTCGGCGAGGATGACTTCAAGGAGCTCGAGGAGCAGATGGCGCGCGCCGACGTGGCGCTGGCGGCGGTCCGCGCCGACGCGCACGATGTCCATGCCTTCGCGCTGCTCAATCACGTCGAAGCCGCGCTCATCCTGTTCGACCACGAGCAGCGCCAGGTCGCCGCCATGGTGCGCGCCGGCCAGGGCGAGCGCGCCCGGGCCATCGTGTTTCCGATGGGCGAGGAGGTCTACGAGCACCAGTTCCGCCCCGCGCTCGATCGCGTCGCGCAGCATACCTGGGCGATCGCGGATGCCGTCGGCGACGACGGCATCGAGACCTCGGAGCGCTCGCTGTGGATCGCCATCCTGCTCGTGCTCGCAGGCGGGCTGGGCACGGTGATCGGCACCGTCATCGTCGTGCGCATCAAGCGCCGGCTGACCGCGCTCGCGACCACCGCGGCCGAGATCGGCGCCGACGTGGCGCACGCGCGCTCGCGCGACGTCACTGCGCGCGACGAGCTGGGCGACCTCGGCCGCTCGTTCAACCGCATGGCCGACGACGTCGCCAAGCTGATCGAGACCACCGCCGCCAAGGAGGCGCTCGCCTCGGAGCTGGCGCTCGCCGCGCGCATGCAGCAGTCGCTGCTGCCGCCGGCGCCGCGGGTCGCGGGGCTCGACATCGCCGGCGCGATGACAGCGGCGACCCAGGTCGGCGGCGACTACTACGACGTGCTCCCCACCCGCGACGGCGCGTGGATCGCGATCGGCGACGTGTCTGGCCACGGCTTCAACACCGGCATCGTGACGCTGCTGGCGCAGAGCGCGATCTCCTCGGTCACGCAGGCGCGCCCCGCGGCCGAACCCGGCGAGGTCCTCCAGATCGTCAACGACGTGCTGCACGACCTGGTCCGCGTCCGGCTCGGCCTGCACGACCACATGACGCTGACGCTCCTGCGCTACCGCGACGACGGCAGTGTGGAGTTCGCAGGCGCGCACCAGGAGATCATCGTGCGCGCTCCCGACGGGACGTCGCGCACGATCGAGACCTCCGGCCCGTGGCTCGGCATCGTGCCCAACATCGGACCGCACCTGGTCAAGGGCCGCTTCCAGCTCGCCACCGGCGAGACGATGGTGCTGTTCACCGACGGCGTCGTCGAGGCCCGGCTGGGCAGCGGTGACATGTTCGGGCTCGAGGGCCTGCTCGCCGCGATGAACGCGCTGCCGCCCGACGCCTCGGCCGAGGCCGTGCGCGACGCGGTGCTCGACCGCGTCCTCATCGAGGTGCCGCGGCTCGACGACGACGCGACCGTGGTCGCGATCCGCCGGCTCGACGAGCCCGCCAAGCTGCGCATCGCGTCGTAGCGCGCTTCGCCGCTCAGTCGAACAGCGACGAGACCCAGCCGGCGGCCGACCGGATGCCGCGACCGGTGGCCTGCGCGCCGCGCACCACGCCGTCGCCCACGACCTCGGCGCCGTGCTCGATGCCCTCGCCGACCGCCTGCGCACCGCGCCCGACCGCCTGCGCGCCGCGCACCGTCGCGTCGCCGACCGCCTGCGCGCCGCGCACCGTCGCGTCGCCGACCGCCCGCGCGCCGCGCACCGTCGCGTCGCCGACCGCC
>DATIPJ010000133.1:0-4375 GCA_035472155.1 Kofleriaceae bacterium | reverse complement strand
CTCGAAGAAGCCGTGTGGTAGTCAGCCCGCCGCGCCGACGCGGGCGTCGAGCCAATCCGAGGCTTTTCGTTCGCTCGGTCCGCTCACTCGGCGTCGAACCGCTCGGGCGCCGGACTGGGCAGCGGTGGCGGCTTGGTGGTCGCACGCGGCCGGGTCGCCACCCGCGACACCGTCACGTACGGTTTCACGAGGGTTACCATCCGCTTCCACAGCTGGTCCTTGGTCATCGTTCGAGTCATCGCGCCCACAGCTCATCATAAGGTCGCAGTGGCACGCGTGCGGGTACGTCCAGGGTAGCCGCGGCGGCCGGCCCCACTCACGCGCGCTCGATGCGCGCCGCGTAGCAGCCCTGCCGCGCGAAGTGCACGTGCAGATAGCCCGCGCGCTCGTCGTCGAGCAGCCGCGCGACCAGCCCCTCGAGCTGCTTGCCGTCGACGACATCGGCGCCCACCATCATGCCGGCGCGGTCGAACGCGCGCACCGAGAGGAGCCTCAGCCGCAGCTGATCGGGGACCTCGTCGACGGCGTCGAACTGCGTCTCGCCCGCGCGCACGTAGATGGCATGGCTCGCGCGGAACGGCGACGCCACCGCGTGGTGCTCGTGGTGGACCAGGATCACCTCCTGGCCCGGCTCTGCGTCGGTCAGGCTCACGCGGCACGGAAAGCCCGGCCGGGCATCGGCGACGCGGCGCACCGCCTGGTGCGCGGCCAGCTCACGCTCGGACATCGAGAACAACGGACGAAACGGCTCCGGGGACAGCCCGGTGATGCGAAAGGACATGATCGCCTCCTTGTGATCCCACTGTGGAGACGGTCGGCGTCGCCGACACTCCGCATCTTGCGCCGCAATTCATCATCGCAGCGTCAGCTGCGTGCCGATCAGCCGCTGGGCGAGGATCGGGAGCGGCAGCGAGCCCTCGCCGAGCACTGCCTCGTGAAAATCTCGCAGCGAGAATCCCGTGCCCTGGCGCGCCTGCAGCTCGCCGCGCAGCCGCAGCAGCTCGAGCTCGCCGACCTTGTAGGCCAGCGCCTGCCCGGGCGTCGCCAGGTAGCGCTCGATCTCGCCCGCGACGAACGGCCCGCTGAACAGCGAGTGCTGCTCCATGAAGGCGATCGCCTCGGCACGCGTCCAGCCCAGGTCGTGCAGCCCGGTGTCGACCACCAGCCGGCACGTGCGCAGGGCCTCGTTGGCCAGCCGCCCGATCCGCGCGGCGCCGTCGCTGAACAGGTCGAGCTCGCCCGCCAAGGTCTCGGCGTACAGCCCCCAGCCCTCGACGAACGCGGTGTCGAAGATCGCGCGCCGCAGCGCAGGCAGCGCCGCCATCTCGACCGTGCGGCCGACCTGCAGGTGATGCCCCGGAATCGCCTCGTGGTACGTCGTCGACTCGAGGTCCCAGCGCGACACGAAGCTGGGCGGCTGCGTCACCAGGTAGAACCGCGCTGGGAGCACGCCGTCGGGCGACGCGCGATACGACGCCGCGACCGGCCCCAGCTCGGCTGGATACGGCGTCACCTCGAGCGGCGCGGTCGGGAACGCCGCGAACAGCGGCTCGACGCGCGTCCGGGCGCGGTCGATCGTGCCCCGCACCCACGTCAGCACCGCCGCCTCGCTCGTGAAGTGCAGGCTCGCATCCGCATCGAGCCGTGCGCGGATGTCCGGCAGCGTCTCGGCGCCATAGAGCTGGCGCCCGAGCGCGATGATCGCCGCCTCGACCCGGGCAGTCTCGGCGAGCCCGAGCTCGTGCAGCTCTGCCGCCGTCATCGGCAGCGTGGTGTGGCGCCGGATCTCCGCCGCGTAGCAATCGGCGCCCGCCGCCAGCCCGGCGAGCCCCTCGACCTCGCGCGCCATCGGAAGCACGCTCGTCTCGAGCGTCGTTGTGAACCGCCGGTACGCCGGCGCCAGCTGCCGCGCGATCACCCCGCTCACGTCGCCGATCAGCCGGTCGCGCACGTCGGCCGCGAGCGCGCCGTTGCGGATCGCGATCACCATCGGCCAGTCGCTGGGCGCGCGAGATCGGCCTCCGCGCCGAGCCGCTCGACGAGGATCGCGTACGTCAGCTGATCGCGCGCGGTCATCCCCGCGGCGTCGACCGCGATCACCCGATCGAGCAGCCCGCGCCGCCGCACGCGCAGCGCCTCGACCTCCGCGCGCCGGATCGGCGGCAGCATCGTATCCATCCGATGGTCACCGAGGAACGTCGCGTCCATCGGATCGAGCGCGACCTCGAGATCCCAGTGCTCGACGAGCAACCCGGCCAGCCCTGCATCGTCGACGCCCTCCGTCGGCGACGGCGGCTCCGCGCGCGGCGGCGAGACCGTGTCGTCGCTGCAACCCGCGACCACCGCCACCGCGCACACGAGGATCCCCTGTGACCTCATCCACGCAGGGTATCGTGTTCACCACATCGCCAGGCGGACATTCGCCGAGCTGGCGTACTCTCGGGTGCGATGAAGCGCATCCTCGCAATTCTGATCCTCCTCGCATCGCCGGCCCTCGCCGACGACACCAAGAAGCTTGCGATGACCGAAGGCCAATGGGAGATCGCCGGCGAGGTCAAGATGGAGAGCGGGAACGGCATGGAGCAATCCGGCCCCGCGCAGCCGGTCAAGCTCTGCCTCACCAGGAAGGCTCCCGTCCCGGTCGACCCCAAGGGCGATCCCAAGGGCATGACCTGCACGAAGAAGCACACCGTCACCGCCAACGACGTCGCCTGGACCGCCAGCTGCAAAGGCACCGCCAGCACCAGCGAGGGCACCGGCACCGTCACCTACGCCGACAAGACCTTCTCCGGCTCGTCGCAATCCACCGTCAAGATCAAGGGCGGCGCCGACATCAAGATCTCGATGAAGATGAGTGGCAAGTACCTGGGCGCCTGCCCCAGGTGACCGCTTGCGCCTTCAACACCGAGTCTTCGTGCGCTAGCCCGCCCGATCACCGCGGGTACAGGCTCGCAAAGCCCGCGAGCCCGAGCGACTCCTGGTTGAGTGGCACCGAGACCGGCGAATGCGTGGTCAGCGCATCGGCCACATGCACGATGCTCGCGAGCTTGCGGCACGCTTCGGGCGCACTTCCGGGATCGTGATGATATTGAACGGCATCGATGGTCGCCGCCGGCACGCCCCAGACCGCGAGCAGCCGTGCGCCGACATCGGCGTGCGTCACACCGAACAGCTCGCGCTCGACGTCGAGCGGTGGCTCACCTCGCTGCGCACGCGTGCAGAACTGTCCGAAATCCACGCCCGGGTGTCGGGCGAGGACGAGGTAACCGATGTCATGGAGCAGGGCGGCCGCGAACGCATCGTCTTGCTCGCTCGGTGCGGCCAGGTCGCGAGCGGTGTTGGCGACGCGCAGTGCATCGCGCTGCATGTCCTTGAGCGACAGCCCGCGCGCTTCCTCCATCCCGGTGGAGCCCGAGAATACCGAGGTCAGCGCGAGATAACGTAGTCGGTCCATGCCGAGCTGACGGACGGCCTGGGGAATCGAGGTGGTCTTGGTGCTGTTCCCAAAATAGGCCGAATTGACCAGCTGCAGAAGCTTTGCAGTGAGCGCCGGATCGCGAGCCACCACGTCGGCGACGCCTCCGACACTGGCGGTCGGTGACTGCAGTCGACGCGTCAGCTCGAAATAGATGTCCGGAGGCGTCGGCAATCGATCGACGCCCTCGACGAGATCTCGAAGCCTGAGATCGCGGTCGACGTCCAGGTGGCTCAAGCAGCGTTCGATCGCCGCCCGAAGCGTCTTGATGTCACACGGCTTGCTGAGAAACTGATGCACGACGGGAAGTGCGCGCTTCACGGCATCGCCGTCGGCGTAGCCTGAAAGCATGATCCTCACCGTTGTGGGGCACTCGTTCTTGACGACCTGCATCACCGCAGCGCCGTCGAGACCCGGCATCCGCATGTCCGAGATCACCACATCAAACGATGCGGCTCGGATCTGCCGGAGCGCCTCGTCCCCACCGAGCGCGAACACGAGGTCCCAGCGCTTGCGATCCTTGTAGAGCAGGTTCTGCAAGCCCGCCAGGATCGCCGACTCATCATCGACGAACAGGATCCGCTTTCTGTTGCTTACGGGAGTGCCCACCATGGTCGTCGCCGGCCCACCGCGGCAACCCGTACATCGGCCGTTCCACGGTGTTATCAAGGTGCCGCCGATCGATGCGGGCAGATCCGCACAGATCCAGGCGATCTCGAGCCCGTCTCCGCTTTCAGTTTGCGGGAGTTGTGCCCGGCGGGCGCGGCGACGCGGACTCGGAGGCGATGAACCGCGCGACTTCCTCCTCGAGCACGCCCAGCGGCAGCGAGCCGGCCGCGAGGATCACGTCGTGGAACCGGCGCAGGTCGAAGCGCGGGCCCAGCGCGCGCTCGGCCCGTG
>DATIPJ010000132.1:0-1770 GCA_035472155.1 Kofleriaceae bacterium | reverse complement strand
GCGGTCCACACGCCGCCGGTGTCGGGCAGCTCGCGCAGCGGATGCACGCCGGGCGTCCACTGGTTGAACTCGCCGATCACGCTGACCGCGAGCGCGTTGGGCGCCCACACGGCGAAGCGCGTGCCGCCGGGCGCGGGGTGTGCACCGAGCTTGTCGTGCAGCCGCGGATGCGTACCCTCGCGCATCAGGTGAGCATCGAGCTCGCCGAACGTGTGCGGATCGGCGGTCGGGCGTGGTGCAGCTCGTACGGTCATGGCGCCCCCGGGAGCAGATCGAGCAGTGCGCGCATCGGGATCTCGAGCCAGTCGGGTCGGTTGTTGAGCTCGTAGCCGATCTCGTAGACGCACTTCTCGAGCAGGAAGAACTCGAGCATCATGCCGAGGTCGGCCTCGCTGCGCGGCAACAGGCGCGAGCCCTGCGCGCGCTCGAGGTAGCCGGTGAGGAACGCCGACGACGACCAGTTCGACCACGCGCGCGCCCATGCCTCGAGCCGCGCGACGTCCTCGGGGCGGCGCCGCCCGCTGCGCAGCTCGGCGACGCTGGCGTAGCGCAGCGAGCGCAGCATGCCGGCGACATCGCGCAGCGGTTTGCGCTTGAACCGCCGCTGCGACAGCGGCCGCCCGGGCTCGCCCTCGAAGTCGATGATCACGAAGTCGTTGCCGGTCCACAGCACCTGGCCCAGGTGGTAGTCGCCGTGGATCCGCATGCGGATCATGTCGATCCGGCGCCGCGTGATCCGCGAGAACACGCGATCGAGCTCGGGCTCGCGCATCAGCACCGACTCGGCGAGGTTGCGCAGCTCCGGCGCCAGCTGCGGCAGGTGGGTGCGCACCAGATCGAACGTGCGCGCCGCATGCGCGATCGCCGAGCCGTACGTCGACTGCTGGTGCATGATGTCGTACGGCTCGGGCGCGAACAGCGGATCCGCCGTGTCGGCCGACAGCTCGAGGTGGAGCTCCGCGGTGCGCCGGCCGAGCAGCCGCACGTGGTCGAGGAACGGCCCGATCTTGTCGACCACCTGATCGGACAGCGCGATGTGCACGCGCTCGACCAGCGAGCCCGGCTGGGGCGGCGGCGCCTCGGGCCGCCGCTCGTCGGACAGCACCCGATCGAAGTAGCGATCGAGCGCGTCGAGCGCGAGGTGCCAGGCGTCGCCCTGGTTGGGCACGTACTGAAACAGCGTGCCCACGGTGCTCGACTCGCGCCCCGGTTGCTGGTACTCGAGCACGCCGGACAGCCGAGGCACGCCGCGATACTCGGGGCTCCGGCGCGCCAGGGTGCGCCCGATCTCGAGCTCGGTCGACGGGCCATCCTCGATCACGCGGAACAGCTTGAGCAGGAAGCGGTCGCCGTACACCACGCCGCTGTTGCTCTGATCGACCGACGTCGCGCGCGGCAGCGGGGTCTCGCCGGCGAGCTCGTCGGGCACCATCGCATGCCCGACCAGCCGGCCGACCTGGCCCGTCGCGCCGCGCCGCCCCGCGATCGTGGCGTAGAGCGCGGCGTTGAACGTATCGGCGCACAGCGCGTCGTAGATCACGCCATTGATCGTGCCGCGCTCGGGCACGTCGGTGACCACGACGCGCGCGATCACCTGGCCGGGCGTGCGCATCGACTCGTGCGGCTCGGCGTCCTCGGCGAACGCGATCGGCAGCACGTAGGTCTCGGGCCCGCCGTGGTCGTACTCGATCGCCATGAGCGCGATCGCGTGCCGCCCGTCGTCGAACATCAGGACATCGGTGATCGCCACGTGCTTGCGCGTGCGCGCCT
>DATIPJ010000131.1:0-11270 GCA_035472155.1 Kofleriaceae bacterium | reverse complement strand
GGTCGCGCCTGCCGCATGCGCTGGCTTGTTCTCCATCGACCGAGCGACGCACCGAACGAGGCATCGAACGAGGCATCGAACGACGCATCGACCGCCGAGCACACCTGCGTCGCGTGGGTCGCCACCGAGCGCCTGGGGGCGGTGCGCGCGGTCCTCGGCGACGTCGAGTGCATTCCGATGATCGCCACGCCCTCGTGGTCCGTCGTCCTCGAGCGCGAGGCCGCCATCGCGCGCATCGTCGGTGCCCACCTCGATCACCGCGGTCCGGTCAGCGCGCGCGCCCTCGCCGCCGAGCTCGGTCTCCGCCTCGCCGACGTCCTCACCTCCCTCCTCGCCCTCGAGGCCGACGGCGCCATCCTGCGCGGCTCGTTCACCACCGCCGCCCGCTCGCCCGCGCGCGGCGCCACCACGGCGCGCCAGGCCATCGCCGTCTCCGACGACACCGCCGCGCTCGCCGAGATCGAGTGGTGCAACCGGCGCGTCCTCGCCCGCATCCACCGCCTCACCCTCGCGCGCCTGCGCAAGGAGATCGAGCCGGTGAGCGCCGCCGCCCTCATGCGCTTCCTCCTGCGCTGGCAGCGCGTCGCCAAGAACACCCAGCTCATCGGTGCCGACGGCCTCGCCCGCATCGTCGAGCAGCTCCAGGGCTTCGAGACCGCCGCCGGCGCCTGGGAGCGCGAGATCCTTCCCGCGCGCCTCCACGGCTACGATCAGACCTGGCTCGACCAGCTCTGCCTCGCGGGACAGGTCGCATGGTGCCGCCTCAGCCCGCGCCGCCCCGCCGCCGAGCCTGACGTCGATCCCGATTCCTCCGACTCCGACTCCGACCCAGAGCGCGGCCCCGACGCCGACCACACGACGACGCCATCGCCCTCGGGCCGCCCCACCGTTTCCGCAACCAACCCCGCAGCGTCCCCGGCCCGCAGCGAGCGCGGACGCCCATCGGCCGCCCAGCGCGCCAGCGAGCCCTACAACCTCGCCGAGGCCGGCGCCGAAGCCGCGCGCCTCGCCGGCGGAACGCGCGACGAGATCGCCGCCGCCGCTGCCGCCGCCATCGCCGGCAAGTGCTCGCGCTACGACGCCACCGTCATCATCTCCCTCGTCACCATGAGCGCCATGCTCCGCCGCGGCGCCGAGGAGCGCGAAACCCAGACCCTTCCCACCGCCAGCAAGAGCACGCGATTCACCGCCGCCCTCCAGCGCGCCCGAAACCGCACCGCTCCGCGCACCCCACCGCCCATCGACACCGACGACCCCTCCCCCGCGGAAGCGCGGGAGCATGTTTCCGGGAACTGCGAGCATGTTTCCGCGAACGAGCGCGAGCACTTTTCCGCGGAAGCGCGCCAGAACGTTTCCGCGGAAGCGCGCCAGCATGTTTCCGCGAACGAGCGCGAGCATGTTTCCGGGAACGAGCGCGAGCATGTTTCCACGGAAGAGCGCGAGCAGTTCGCACGCGAGGCGCTGGAGCTGCTCGACGCCGATCGCGCCGACCCCGTCGATCGCGCCAACCGCGGCGACCGCGCCAACCGCGAAGACCGCGCCAACCGGGAAGACAGGGACGACCGGGAAGACAGGGACGACCGGGGTGACAGGAACGACCGGAGCGGAGCCGGCCCAAGCGGCCTCCATCCGCGCCTCGGGCCACCGCGCGCAACCACGGTCGACAACAGTCCGGCTGCCCCGCCGGCTCGGCCGGCCCGCTGCGCCCCGTCGCGCTCGGCGCCCCTCGCGCTGATCCTCCGTCGCGATGCCGCCTGGCTTCGCGCAGCGGCTGCGGTCGCCCAGGAAGAGCCTGCGACGCTGGGCCTCCAGGCGGCCCGCGTGCGCGATCACCTGGCAAGCCGGGGCGCATCGTTCCTCGCCGATCTCGTCACCTCGATCGACCTGCCGCCCGACGAGATCGAGGACGCACTCTGGGAGCTCGTCGGTGCAGGCCTGGCCACCGCCGACGGCTTCGCCAGCCTCCGCGTCCTGGTGTCGCGCCGTCGCGGCGAGGTCAAGAGCCACTTCGATCGCATGACCGCCGCCGCGGCCGCGGCCACGCCCGTGCGCAAGTGGCAGGACGCGATCCGCAAGGCACGCACGCGCGACCGCGAGCGTCCCGGGCAGGCGCTGCGCTCGCTGCCCACCGCGGCCGGCCGCTGGTCGCTATTGCCGCCAACCGACGGCGCCTCGATCGACGCCGAAGCCTCCGCGCGCCAGCTCCTGCACCGCTACGGTGTCGTGTTCCGCGACCTGCTGCTGCGCGAATCGAGCCTGCCGCCCTGGCGCGACCTGCTCGTCGCGCTGCGCCGCCTCGAGGCGCGCGGCGAGATCCGCGGCGGCCGCTTCGTCACCGGCTTCGTCGGCGAGCAGTTCGCGCTTCCCGAAGCGCTCGACGAGCTGCGCGGCGCACGCAACCCGGGCCCCATGCCCGACGTCTGCCGCGTCGCGGCCACCGACCCCACCAACCTGGTCGGCATCCTCTCCCCCGGCCCACGCGTGCCCGCGATCGTCGGTAACATGGTCCTCTATGTCGAGGGCCACGCGGTCGCATCGCTCGAGGCCGGCGAGCTCGTCGCGCGCGCACCGCTCCCGCCCGGCGCGCGCATCGACGACGATCTCACCTACCACGCGCCCCCGCGCCCGGTCTCGGCGGCGACCCAGGCCGCCCTGCCGCTATGAGCTCCGCGAGCGCGATGCACGTGGACCCCGACGATTCGCCTGGCCGCGCCGCCGCCACCGCCGACGATGCCGCCTCCGCCGACGATGCCGCCTCCGCCGACGATGCCGCCTCCGCCGACGATGCTGCCACCGCCGACGATACCGCCGCCAGCACCGGGGCCAACCTACCAGCGACCTCGAGCCCGGTGACGCCACCCTTCGACCGCAAGGCGCGCGCGGCGCGCATCATGGACATCCTGGACCGCACCTATCCGGTCGTCGAGATCCCCCTCGACCATGGCGATCCATTTCAGCTGCTCGTCGCCACCATCCTCTCGGCACAATGCACCGACGCGCGCGTAAACCTGGTGACGCCCAAGCTGTTCGCCCGTGCGCCCGATGCGCCGGCGATGTCCCGGATGCAGGCCCGCCAGATCATGCCGTACATCCGGACGTGCGGCCTCGCGCCCAGCAAGGCGAGCTCCCTCGCCAAGATGAGCCGCATCCTGGTCGCCAAGCACGGCGGCAAGGTCCCCAAGGACCTCGACGCGCTCGAGGACCTCCCCGGCGTCGGCCACAAGACCGCCAGTGTCGTCATGGCCCAGGCGTTCCAGGAGCCGGCATTCCCCGTCGACACGCATATCCACCGCCTCGCCGGCCGCTGGCAGCTTTCGCGCGCGCGCACCGTCGAGGAAGTCGAGCGCGACCTGAAGGCGGTCTTCCCCCGCGAGCGCTGGAGCACCCTGCACCTCCAGATCATCTACTTCGGCCGGCAGTACTGCACGGCGCGCCAGCACGAGCCCGCCGAGTGCCCGATCTGCAGCTGGGCGATGTCCAGGGCCCGCGCCGACGCCGAGCGCCGCCAGGGTCTCAGCAAGCCAGTCCGCCCCGCGCGCCCCAAGCGCGAGCGCGCCTCCGCAACGCCGCAATCTCCGCGGGAGCGCCCGTCCTCGAAATCGCAACCACCGAAACGCCGGTCGCAAGCTGCGACGACACCGAAGCGCGAGCGTGTCCGCCCGAAGCCATGATGCAGCGTGAGCGCGAGCCTGTCGTACGATGTCCGCCGCAGAAAACGCGCTCACGCGGCGAGCGTACGCAGGCGATCGCGCGCGGCGAGGCCGCCCGCGGACCGAGGGGTCAGCGCCGCCACACGCATGCGAAGCTGATCGGCACGTCGCGATACGCCGCCCAGCGCGCCTTGATCGCGATCCAGCGGTCGTCGATCAACTGCTCGTGCATCTCGGCCAGCTGCCACCCCGCGGCGAGCGCACAATGCACGTGCTCCGAGAGCAGGTGCACGTGCGTCTCGATCGCGAGCGGCTGGCCGCTGGCGTCGTCGAAGTGCGTCGGCATGCCGGTCTTCATGATGAAGAACGGGTGATAGCCGACGAGCACGTGCGCCGCGCCCGGGCGCGCGAGCCGCGCCGATTCACCATACAGCGGCGCGAGGTCCGCCAGGTGCTCATCGACGAGGCTGGTCGTGATCAGATCGTAGTCGGCCGCCACAAGTCCCGTCGCGCCCACGTCGCCCGTTCGGAGCGACGCGAACACGCCGCGGCCGCGCGCACGCTCGAGCATCTCGGGCGTGAGGTCCACGCCGTCGATGTGGCGGACCCCATGCGCGGCGAGCCACGCGCCCGTGCGGCCGGTGCCGCAGCCCAGATCCGCAGCGCGCTCGACCTTCGCCCACGCGACCGTCTTGATCTCGTTCAAGAGCCACAGGTCCATGTCGTTCTTGACCGTGTCCTCGTAGGTCTCGGCCCACTGGGCGTAGCCCTCGCGGGTCGACACGCTCCGATAACCGCGCTGATCAAAGGATGAGAACTCCGGCATGCGCGCGATATGTCAGCTCACCACGGGTTGGTCAACCAGGACAAATGTCCCGCGAACCGCGATGGACGGTCACCGCGCCACCAATTCGACGCACTGCGGTTCACCGAGCCGCTCTCGCTCCAGCACGAGCACGACGAGGCGCGCGGCATCCGCACCTGGGAAGAGATCGCGACGGTGATCGAGACCCTGCGGATGCATAGGTTCGGACCGGACACCGAGCCGTTGTTCGGCGAGCAGGTGCACCCAGCTGCCACCGACCTCGGCCGCAAGGAACTCGACCATGGAGTCCTTGACCACGTCCGCCCCTCGGCGCCGATCCGCGTGCGCGTGGACGATCATGGGGCACGTGGCCGGATCATGGGGCACGTGGCCGATCATGGGTCCCATCGAAGCTAAGCATTCTCGGCACCTATGAGAATTTTTCAGAATCTGGTTGCGCGGTCCGGACGGAATGAATATTCATTCTCTCAACGCGATGCCCACCTCGGCCGACAGTAAAGCGCGCCCTCCAAAGGCCGCTGAGAGCCGCGCCGAGCGCCGCACCGCCGGCGAGCCGCCTGCGCGGGCGAGCCAGGCCGCGATCGGCGGCCGCAAGGCGGTCGGCGAAAAGCGCGAGGCGATCATGAGCGCGGCCCTCGAGCTGTTCGTCGAGCGCGGCTTCTACGGCACCATCGTGCCCGATATCGCCGAGCGCGCCGGGGTCGGTGCCGGCACCATCTACCGCTACTTCGACTCGAAGGAAGCGCTCGTCAATGCGATCTACCGCGAGCAGAAGATGCTGTTCGGCCGGATCGCCATCGACGAGTTTCCTGCCACTGCGCCCACCCGCGAGCAGTTTCGCGTGCTGTGGACCCGGATGGTGCGGTTCGCGACCGAGAACCCGAGCTCGTTCGGATTCCTCGAGCTGCACCACCACGCGCAGTACCTCGACGCCGAGAGCCGCGCCGTGGAGCAGCGGATGACCGAGCTGTTCGCCAATGTCGTCGTGCGCGCCCAGGCGCGCGGCGAGCTCAAGGCGGGCGACCCGCGCATCCTGATGGGGCTGGTGATGGGCGGCTTCATCGGCGTCATTCGCAACTGCGGCGACGGACCGCTCGACGAGGCCCGCTGGGTGCTCGCCGAGCAGTGCATGTGGGAAGCGATCCGCGCCTGACCTGATGTGATCCCCGAGGGGGACAACCCTCGTGAAATTGTTTGTGTTTCTACGGAATGAATATTCATTCCAGTACCAGGAGCTCTCCATGTCGAACTCGAAGATCGTTTTCATCACCGGCGCGACGGCAGGTATCGGTCGCACCACGGCGCTGTACCTCGCCCAGCTCGGTCACCATGTGATCGCCAGCGGCCGCAAGGCCGGCGAGCTGACCAAGCTCGAGACCGAAGCGCTCGGCCGCGGCGGCAAGCTCGACGTGGTCGCGCTCGACGTCACCGCCGCCGACTCGATCGCCGCGGCGGTCGAGGCCGTCGCCAACCTCACCGGCGGCAAGGGCCCCGACGTCCTCATCAACAACGCCGGCTTCGGCGTGCTCGGGCCAACCTCGGAGATCTCCGACGCCGAGATGCGCCGCCAGTACGAGACCAACGTGTTTGGCCTGATGAACGTCACCCGCGCGTTCCTGCCCAAGATGATCGAGCGCCGCGCGGGCCGCGTCATCAATATCTCCAGCGTCGGCGGGCGCATCACGCTGCCCTACTTCGGCGTGTACAACTCGACCAAGTACGCCGTCGAGGCGCTCTCGGACGCCCTGCGCTACGAGCTTCGCCCGTTCGGCATCGACGTTGCCTTGATCGAGCCCGGCGTGATCCGCACCAACTTCGAGTCGACCGCCGCCACCGGCCTGCCGGGCTTGACCTCGGGCGCCTATCGCGGCGCGCTCGCCAAGTACGACGCGATGTCCAAGGCCGCCGACCGCTTCGCGTCCAATCCGATCGTGGTCGCCAAGGCGATCGCTCGCGCGGTCGGCGCACGCCGCGCCTCGGCTCGCTACGTCACACCGCGCAGCACGCACTTCGTCCTCTGGCTGAGCGCCATCCTGCCGACCTCTGTCTGGGATTGGTCGATGCGCAAGATCGGTTTCCTGACACCCAAGACCCTTCTCGCCCCCTCGGCCTCCTCCTCCTCGGCCTCCTCGGGCTCCTCCTCCTCGGCCTCTCGCCCATCGGCCCCGCCGCCGGCCAAGCCGGCCGCCGAAGCCCGCGCCAACGCCAGCTGATCCCACCGCCGCGATACACCCGGGATTCCCGACCGCGCCGATTCACCACCGCCGGGATTCCCGACCGCGCCGACTCACCACCGCCGCGATTCCATGCCGCCGCGATTCACGCTGCCGCGATTCGAGCCGTGGTCGCACTGGCCGAGGACGTCACCGGAGGACGGCGCATGTGGGCCAGAATGCGAGGCCTTGGCGGATTCGCTTCGCCTGTGGCACCTTGCTGGAGATGAGGTGGACCGTCGGTGCGCTGGCAGTGCTGCAACTCGCGGCGTGCAAGGGCCGCCCACCGCCCGGCGAGATCGCCGACCGCGGCTGGCGCGCGCACGAGCTGGTGGTCGCAGCCGGGGAGCACGCGGCGACGTGCGCCGAAGCCGGGCCTGCGATGAAGCGCGTGTTCGATGACAATCGCCAGGCGTTCGTCGACGCGGTCGCGCTCGACCACGACCCGAACAAGCTGAGCGAGGCCGCCGACTACATGGAGGCGCACCACAGCCGCTATGCGGACCTCGAGACCCGGATGACCGCGCTGTCCGACCGCTGCGCCGACGACGCTGCCGTCACGGCCGTGTTCGACGCGATGGACGCGCCGTGACGCGTCGCGATGCCCCGGCGGCTGGCCAGGACCGCCAACGCCGCGTAGAGTGCGCCCGCGATGGCCGAGCAGGACGATGATTTTGCCAAGATGTTCGCCGATAGCGAGCGCGACGCGCCCCGGGGGAAGAAGCGCCCGCGCGTCGGAGACCCGATCACCGGCAAGGTGATCTCGATCGGCAAGGATACGGTGTTCGTCGACCTCGGCAGCAAGGCCGAAGGCTCGCTGGAGCGCGATCAGGTGAGCGACCCCGAGGGCAAGCTGCTGGTCAAGGTCGGCGATACGATCGAGGCGCGGGTCGTCGCTGACACCGGTGGTGCGCTCACGCTGCGCGTGAAGGTCGGCCGCGGCCCCGAGGCACGCGCCGAGCTGCAGCAGGCATTCGAGCTCGGCATGCCCGTCGAAGGCAACGTCACCGAGGTCGTCAAGGGCGGCGTCTCGGTCGACGTGGCCGGCGTGCGCGGCTTCTGCCCTGCGTCGCAGCTCGACGTGCGCTTCATCGACGACCTGGCGACGTACATCGGCCAGCGCCTCACGTTTCGCATCACGCGCTACGAGCCGCGCAACCTGGTGCTGTCGCGGCGCGTGCTCCTCGAGGAGGAAAACGCGAAACGCGCCACCGAGACCCGCAAGCGGCTCGAGCCCGGTGCCGTGCTGCGCGGCAAGGTCGTCGGCTTCAAGCCGTTCGGCGCGTTCATCGACCTCGGCGGCATCGAGGGCATGCTGCACATCTCCGAGCTGGGGTACGCGCGCGTCGAGCGGCCCGAGGACATGCTCAGCCTCGGCCAGGAGGTCGACGTCGCGGTGCTCAAGATCGAGCCAGGCGAGAAGGGCGAGCGGATCAGCCTCTCGCTCAAGGCGCTCGCCAGCGACCCGTGGGGCGAGACCGCGGCCCACCTCGTCGAGGGCGCGCGCGTGCGCGGCAAGGTCACCCGGCTGCAGCCGTTCGGCGCGTTCGTCGAGATCGCGCCCGGCGTGGAGGGCCTGGTCCACATCAGCGAGCTCGGCGCCGGCCGCCGCATCAACCATCCGCGCGAGGTGGTCTCGGTCGGCCAGGAGGTCGAGGCCGTCGTCCTCTCGGTTGACCAGGAGCGTCGCCGGATCGCGCTGTCGACGGCCCAGTCCAGCGACGGCAGCGCCGAGGATGTCGCCGAGGCCGCCCGCGTTGCCAAGGCGCACACGCCGGCGCGCCTCGGCACCCTCGGCGATCTGCTGAAGAAGCGCTGACCCACGGGCCGCGCCGCCGCCGAGCGTACGCACCGACGACGTCCGGCCTCCCCGAGAGCAAGCCCGTGGCAACACCCCGCGCGCGCCATGCAGCGGCGGGGAGCCATCTGCCGTCGAAGCAAACTCGCGCCGAGGACGCGACATCCGGTACGATGGACGCGATGAGAGCCCTGGCACTCCTGGTCCTCGTGTGCGCCGCGTGCGCGAAGAAGCCGGCGGCCAAGACCGCGACACCGCCGCCCCCAGCCCCCGAGGCCGAGCCGACTCCCGTCGAGCGCAAAGCCACCCCCGCCCCGGCGCCGGCCGAACCTGCGCCGGCCGCCAAGCCCAAGAAGGGCGATCCCTGCTCCGGCGGCGAGTAGCGACGAGATCGTCCTTCCAGACCCGCGCGCCGAGCCGCACGCTCCTGGCCAGATGCGACCAGGTCCGAGAGCTTCGCCGTACGGAACGACCGCAGCGAACGATCACGAAGATCGCCTCGAGCAGGTCGGTCTTGCCCTCGCCGTTGTCGCCAGAGAACACATTGAAGCGCTCGCGCGGCTGCAGCGAGTAGCGGACGCAGGTTGAATCGCACGCGGCCGGATCGCTCGCGCGAAGCGCGCCCGCAGCTTACATGCGCACGTAAATGAAGTCGCCCGGCAGGCCGTTGATGCCCTTGCCTGGAGGGGCGATCCAGCTCGCCATCTTCCCCGGCTCGTAGACCGGGCGCATGAGGCTCTTGATGTACGTCTCGTCGGCTTCGTTGGGCAGCCAGTCGCCGCGCCGCGCGTTCCAGGTCGCCGCGTCGAGCTGCTGGCCGTCGGGTGCGAAGAACTGCCCCGACCACATCCCGATCTGGCGGTGGAACTTGTTCGACGGCAACCCGAGCTGGAAGTCGACGCCCTCGTCCTTGATCGTCTTGTTCCAGCGGTCGACGCCGCGCTGGCAGTCCTTGATGTACTCGGTGCGCAGCACCTCGTTGAGCGCGTTGCGCATCGGGATGTCCTTGTGGACCACCTTGCCGCCCTCGAGGACGTCCATCGCGAAGTGCGAGCCGACCAGCTTGTGCTCGTCGTAGCGGTCCTCCTTGTAGCGGCCCTTGAGGCCCGCGGCGAACGCATCGGCGGCATTCGACGAGACCTCGCCGCCGAACAGATCGAGCGACAGCGAGTACCAGAGGTTCAGGTACTTCTGGATCGTGGGCAGGTCGATGCCGCCCAGCTTGCGCGGATCGCCATTGGGGTCCTGCTTCATGAGCTCGCAGGCGCGCTTGACCACCCGCTGCACGCCGGTCTCGCCGACGAACATGTGATGCGCCTCCTCGGTCAGCATGAAGCGGCAGGTCCGCGCGAGCGGATCGAAGCCGCTCTCGGCGAGCGCGCTCAGCTGATACTTGCCGTCGCGGTCGGTGAACATCGTGAACATGAAGAACGACAGCCAGTGCGCGGTCGGCTCGTTGAAGGCACCCAGGATGCGCGGCTTGTCGGCATCGCCCGAGCGCCGCGCGAGCAGCTCCTCGGCCTCCTCGCGGCCGTCGCGCCCGAAGTACGTGTGCAGCAGGTAGACCATGGCCCAGAGGTGACGGCCCTCCTCGACGTTGACCTGAAACAGGTTGCGCAGGTCGTAGAGCGAGGGCGCCGTGGCGCCGAGGTCGCGCTGCTGCTCGACGCTGGCGGGCTCGGTGTCGCCCTGGGTGACGACGAGGCGGCGCAGCATGTTGCGGAACTCGCCCGGCACCTCGTCCCACACCGGCTGGCCGTGGAAGTCGCCGAAGCCGTGCGTGCGGCCTTCCTGCTTGGGCTCGAGGAAGATGCCCCAGCGGTAGTCGGGCATCTTCACGTAGTCGAAGTGCGCCCAGCCGTCGGTCTCGACGGAGACCGCGGTGCGCAGATAGATGTCGCGCTCCTGCCAGCCGAGCGGCCCCATCTGCTTCCACCAGTCGATGAACTGCGGCTGCCACGCCTCGAGCGCGCGCTGCAGGCGCTTGTCGCCGCCGAGGTTGACGTTGTTCGGGATCTTTTCGTCGGTGAGCACCGCGGTCATTTGTACCTCCGCAACGCCTTCGCGTTGCTGCGCGCCCCACCGGGGGTGGGGCTTGCGGTTATCAGGTCCTTTTCCATTGGAACTGCGGCCGCTCGGGCTGGCCGTACAGGGTGAGTGCGCCGTGCTCGCCGGTCGAGTTGGCGCGGGTGAAGATCCAGTTCTGCCAGGCCGACAGGCGGCCGAAGATCTTGGTCTCGAGCGTCTCGGGCCCGACGAAGCGCAGCGACTGCTCCATGCCGGTCAGCGCATCGGGCGACAGCGAAGCGCGCTCCTCGACCGCGATCCGCAGCTCGTCCTCGAAGTCGATCTCGTCGGCGGCGATCGTCGCGAGGCCGACCTCCTCGGCCTCCTCCGACGGGATCGGGCCTTCGGCGCCGCGCGCGAGGACCTTCTGCGCCCGCTCGGGCTCGCCGTAGAACCGCGCGTCGAGCCGCGACAGCCCCGACGACATCGTCATGAAGCCCTGGTTGGCGACCGAGGTCTCGACCGCCACCGCCTCGGCCTTGTCGATCAGCATGTAGAACCGGTCGGCGCCGAGCGCCAGCTCGAGGAGCGAGCCGGCGAAGCACGAGTCCGGCCGGTCGGCGACCGCGTAGAAGCTGCGCGCGGTGTTGTCGAACCGCTTGAGCACGCGGCGCTGCAGCAGGCGGACCTCGCGGGCGAACCCGGTGGTCGCCGGAAGCGGAGATCGACCGAGCGCCTCGTCGTGCGCGATCACCAGCGCCGGATCGCCGGCGGTG
>DATIPJ010000130.1:0-1682 GCA_035472155.1 Kofleriaceae bacterium | reverse complement strand
TGGCGCAGCCGCGCGTCATCGAACCGCAAGCCGTCGGGCGTGGCGACCCCGGGCCGCACGTACTCGAGGAAGCTCACGCCCTCGAGCAGCTCCATCGTGAACGACCAGCGATCGCCCTCGGCGATCAGCTCGCCCAGCCGTACCAGGTTGGGATGGTGCAGGTTCTGGAGCGCCCGGAACTCGCGCTTGAAGCGGATCAGATTCTCCGGAGCCAGGTGGCGCAGCATCTTGAGCGCGACGCGCGCGTTGTGCTCGCGATCGAGCGCCTCGTAGACCGTGCCCATGCCGCCCGCGCCGAGCCGCCGGATGATGGTGAACCGCGACTGCGCGCACGCGTCCATCACGTCCCATCACGAGTCGCATGCCGCGCCGCGACTGGCAATGGTGAACCTTCCATGGCGTACACTGCGCTCGACGGAGGGACGATGACCACCGACTTCATCACGACCATGCCACTCATGCAGCACTGCGGCGTCGTCGTCGCGTCTGCGACCCGCGACGAGGTCAAGGGCAGCATGCCCTGGCGAGCGGAGCTGTGCACGACGTTCGGCGTGCTGCATGGCGGTGCGCTGATGGCCATGGCCGACAGCCTCGGCGCGATCTGCGCGTTCATGAACCTGCCCGCGAACACGATGACCTCGACGATCGAGTCGAAGACCAACTTCTTCCGGCCGGTCAGCCAGGGCACGGTGCACGGCACGACGACGCCGATCCACGTCGGGAAGACGACGATCGTCGTCCAGACCGACCTGCGTGACGACGCCGGCAAGCGCGTCGCGCTGGTCACTCAGACGCAGGCCGTGATCCAGCCGAAATGAGGTGGACGGCGAGCACCAGCGGAGGGACGCCGCCGAGGAAGCCGCCGAGCACATCGGACGGCCAGTGCACGCCGAGGTAGATCCGCGATAGACCGATCGCGGCGATCAGGAGGATCGCGGCGGCGAGCGTCGCGCGGCGCGCGCGCGGGTAGAGCGCGATCAGCGCCGCGGCGACCACGCCGTAGATGCCGAGCGCCGACATCGAATGGCCGCTCGGAAAGCTCCAGTCGGTCGGCAAGGCGATCTTGTCGAACAGCCGCGGTCGCTCGCGCGAGAACAGCACCTTGAGCGCGCTGTAGGCGAAGATCACCGCGGCCGCATCGACGGCGAGCACGATCGCGATCGCGCGCCGGCGCAGGCGGATCGCGAGCAGCGCCACGAGCGCGACCGCGGGCAGCAGCACCACGTTGGAGCCGATCAGCGTCGCGGTCTTCATCACGGCGTCACCGGCGCGCGAGTCGAACCGGTGCACCGCGAGCTCGATCGAGGCGTCGAGCGCGTCGAGCGTGCCGCGCCGCATCTCGGCCGCGATGACCACGAACGCAACGCTCGCGGCGGCTGCGATCGCGAACAGCGCGGCCGTGCGCAACGTCAGCGCGCCGAGCCACCGCACCGCGCGGGGCGTCAGCATCAACCCTCGGGGCGCGTGAGCCCGACGACGCGCATGCCGCGCGCGCCGAGGTCGTAGCCCTGGATCACGAGCGGCCCGGCGCCGGTGCCGTTGCGGACCTCGAACGTGACGATGCGCTGCGGGTCGGCATCGCCGAAGCTCCCGGTGACCACCGGCTGCGCCGCGAAGCACAGCTCGCCCTCGGCGGACGCATCGACGGTCAGCGGGATCCGCCGCCCGGCGCCGCGCTCGAC
>DATIPJ010000129.1:0-10160 GCA_035472155.1 Kofleriaceae bacterium | reverse complement strand
GCCAGCGCCACCTTGGAGACGTTGAGGCCGTCACCGGTGACCATGTTGATGACGCCCGGGGGCATGCCGGCAGCCTCGAGCAGCGCCATCGTGAGGTTGGCCGCGAACTGCTGCGTCGGGCTGGGCTTCCACACCACGGTGTTGCCCATCAGCGCGGGCGCCATCGGCAGGTTGCCGGCGATCGCGGTGAAGTTGAACGGGGTCAGCGCGAACACGAAGCCCTCGAGCGGCCGCAGCTCGGTCATGTTCCACACGCCCGGACCCGACGCGGGCTGCACCTGGTACAGCTCGCGCGCGAACTGCACGTTGAACCGCCAGAAGTCGATCATCTCGCACGCCGCGTCGATCTCGGCCTGATGCGCGGTCTTGGACTGGCCGTGCATCGTCGCCGCGTTCATCCGCATGCGCCAGCTGGTGGCGAGCAGCTCGGCGGCGCGCAGCAGGACCGCGGCGCGCGCCTCCCAGGGCAGCGCGCTCCACTCGCGGCGAGCGTCGAGCGCGGCCAGCATCGCGCGCTCGGCGACCTCCTCGGTGGCGGCGTGAAACCGCGCGATCACGTGGCGGTGCCGGTGCGGCATCACCACCTCGCGGATCTTGCCCGTCCGCACGCGCTCGCCGCCCACCACGCACGGGATCTCGATGACCTCGGCCTCGACCGCCGCGAGCGCGGCCTTGAGCCGCGTGCGCTCGGTGCTGCCGGGCGCATAGGCGAGGACGGGCTCGTTCACGGCGGGCGGGGCGCTGACGATGGCGTCGTGCATGGCGCACGTGTACCACGCCCTGCCGGCGGATGACCGTCCGGCATCACAGCCGGTGAGTCATCGTGACGCGCGGCGACGCGACGAAGCCGGTCCGCTCGTAGAGCCGGAGCGCGGGATTCTCGGGACGGACCTGCAGGTGGAGCGCGTGCACATCCAGCGCCCGCAGCTCGGGATCGAGCAGGCGCAGCGCCGCGCCGCCTGCGCCCTGGCTGCGCGACGCCGGATCGATCCACAGCTCGGTGAGGAACGCATCGCGCCCGCCGAACTCGAGGTCGTAGCCGAACGTGACGATCGCATAGCCGATGACCGCGCCCTCGCGCTCGACGAGCCACACCCGCCCGATGCTCGGATCGCCGAGCAGACGCGCGAGCGCCACCTCGAGTGCAGCGACGTCGACCGGAATGCCTTCATGCGCGTTCAGCGCGCGCGTGCGGGGCAACAAGGCGGAGAGATCCTCGAGAGCAGCGATGCGCAGAGCCAGCACGCGCGGAGGATGGCATGCGCGTGCGTCGTTGCGCATCGCCCCGGCTACCCGATCGCGCTCCGCCGCCGCATCGCCACGCGCTGCACTCACCGTGCGACAATGCGGCGGTGAATCCGTACCAGCTCGCGAGCGGCCAGACCCTCAGCTTTCTGACCGATGTCCTGCACGGCCGCCACCGCGTGCTCGAGGTTGGCTGCGGCCGCGGCGATGTCGCGCGCCGGCTCGGCACCAGCGGATTTCACGTCACCGCCCTCGACGTGCAGCTGCCCGATCCCTCGCCATCGCCGGGCGTCGCCTTCGTCGAGCGCGACTTCCTGCGCTTCGACGCCCCGCCGTTCGACGCCATTGTCTTCACCTCGTCGCTCCACCACATCTCGCCGCTCGCCGACGCGATCGATCGCGCCTACCGCCTGCTCGCCCCCGGTGGCCTCCTGGTCGCCGACGACTTCGATCTCGAAGCCCCCAACGTCGAGACGCTGCGCTGGTACTACGAAATTCAGGATCTGCTGGCCGCCGCCGACCTGTTCTCGCACGAGCACGTGGATCCGCATCCCGGTGCGTCACACGGCTCGCCAGCGGCCGGCACGACCGACGGCGACGTCGTCCAGCGCTGGCGGGCCGCGCACACCCACGATCCGCCGCTCCACACCGGCGTGCAGATGCGGCGCGCGATCGCCGAGCGCTTCGACCTGCACGACGTCCACGGCGCCGCCTACCTCTACCGCTACATCACCAAGCACTTGCCCCACGACGCCCGCGGCGTCGCCGTCGCCCAGCACATGTACATGTCCGAGCGCCGCGGCATCGCCGAGGGCACGCTCACCGCCGTCGGCCTCGGCATCGTCGCCGTGCGCGCCTGAGCTCGACGTGGAGTGACCGCCGCTACTCGCGATCGAGGTACGTGTACCCGATCATGCCCTGGCGGAAGCGGTTGATCAGCGTGCGGCTCTCCTCGATCGTCATCAGCTTCTTGCGCAGGGCCTGCTCGACGCTGTTGCGCAGGCGGCCGAGCAGGTCCGACGGCGAGTAGTCGACGTACGCGAGGACCTCGCTGACGGTGTCGCCGGCGACGACCTCCTTGACGTCGTAGTCGCCCTCGGGAGAGAGCTGGACGTGGACGGTGTTGGTGTCGCCGAACAGGTTGTGGAGGTCGCCGAGGATCTCCTGGTAGGCGCCGACCAGGAACACGCCGAGGTAATAGTCCTGACCCTCGACCTTGGGGTGGAGCTCGAGGACGTGCTTGACGTCGCGCAGGTCGATGAACGAGTCGATCTTGCCGTCGGAGTCGCAGGTGATGTCGGCCAGGGTCGCGCGCCGGGTCGGCTCTTCGTTGAGCCGGTGGATCGGGCAGATCGGAAACAGCTGATCCACCGCCCAGGCATCGGGCACCGACTGGAACATCGAGAAGTTGCAGAAGTACGTATCGCTCAGCGCCTTCTCGAGGCCCTCGAGCTCCTCGGGGACGTGGTCGCGGTTGCGGACCAGCATCAGGACCTTCTCGCAGGTCGCCCAGAACAGATTTTCGCAGAGCACGCGATGCTCGAGCGAGAGGTGGCCGAGGTTGAACAGCTGGAGGACCTGGTCCTTGTACTCGACGGCGTCGTGGTAGGCCTCGAGCGTGTTCTTGGCGCCGACGCTCTGGTAGGTCTCCCACATGTTGGTGACCAGCGGCGGCGCGGGCTTGGCCAGCTGCTGCGGCACGTGGGTGTTGAACTCGGTGACGCCGAGGACGTTGACGACGAGGACCGAGTGGTGCGCGGCGACCGCGCGGCCGGACTCGCTGACGATGTTGGGGTGCGGAACCTGGTCGGCGTCGCAGATCTCCTTGATCGCGTAGACCACGTCGTTGGCGTACTCCTGGATCGTGTAGTTCATCGACGACGCGAAGTTGGTCTGCGAGCCGTCGTAGTCGACGCCCAGCCCGCCACCGACGTCGAGGTACGACAGGCTCTTGGCGCCCATCTTGTACATCTCGACGAACAGGCGGCCCGCCTCGCGCAGCGCGTTCTTCACGCTCTTGATCGCCGAGATCTGCGAGCCGAGGTGGAAGTGGATCAGCTTCAAGGTGTCGATGTCGCCCCAGGCCTTGAGCTTGCCAACGGCGTCGACCATCTCGGCGGCGGTGAGGCCGAACTTGGAGAAGTCGCCGCCCGACTGCTCCCAGCGGCCGGCGCCGCGCGAGGACAGGCGCGCGCGGATGCCGAGCGACGGCTTGATCTTCACGCGCTCGCTGACCCGGTGGATGTTGTCGAGCTCGGTCGGCTTCTCGACGACGAGGATGACGGTCTTGCCCATCTTCGACGCGAGCAGCGCGGTCTCGATGTACTCCTCGTCCTTGTACCCGTTGCAGATGATGATCGACTCGTCGTCCTGGTGGATCGCCATGATCGCGAGCAGCTCGGGCTTGCTGCCGGCCTCGAGGCCGTAGTGGTACGGCCGGCCGAACTCGATGATCTCCTCGACGACGGTGCGGTTCTGGTTGACCTTGATCGGATAGACGCCGCGGTACTGGCCGCCGTAGCCGTACTCGCGGATCGCGCTGGTGAACGCGCCGCACAACAGCTCGATGCGCGCGCGCAGGATGTCGCTGAACCGGAGCAGGATCGGCAGCTGGATGCCGCGCGCGACCAGCTCGTCGATCAACTCCTTCATGTCGATCGCGCCCGGCGCGTCGATGTGGACGACTCCCGGCACCGGTGTCGACGACGCGTCGCCGTTGGGCCGCGGGGTCACGATCAGGTTGCCCTGGTCGTTGACCCCGAAATACCCGCAGCCCCAGCGCGGGATGTTGTAGGTGTCGTTGGCGTCGGCGGCGGTCCACCGCCGCAGGGGATCGTGGGCAATGAGAGCCTTCGCGCGGGCCATATTCGCTTCATGCACTTACGCACAATTGGTCGCCTGCGCAATGGGATTTCGCGTCGCGCCGAGACCTGCGCGCGCGATTTTTGCCGCTCGAGGACTCGCCTGCCTCAGGCGGCGAGTGAGCGGTACGACCTGCGCATGCGTGCGCGGCCGCGCGTCGGCTCGTCGGAGTCGTCACAGGCGCCCGCGGTGTCACAGGCGTCTGCGATCTCCGGCTGCGAGCCGCGGGCGAGCCGGCGCTCGGGGCGGGTCGGCTCGACGAGCGCGGGCAGCTCGGCGACCGGGTGCGGCTCGGTGACGGGAGCGTCGTCGGGCGAAGGCGCCCACGGCTCGGGAACGTCACCGAACAGCTCGCGCATCATGCGCTGGATCGCGCCGGTGCCGTAGGCCCAGCCCTGCGCGGCGGCGACCTCCTCGAGCGCGACGATCATCGCCTCGGCCGACGCGAAGCGCTGGCCGGGATCGGGCGCGAGCGCCGTGCGGATCACGCGCTCGAGCGCCGCCGGGTAGCTCGCGATCAGCGCGCTCGGGGCGATGTAGTCGCTGCGGACCACCGCGACCATGCGGTCGAAGTCGGTCTTGCCGTGGAAGCAGCGCGCGCCGGTGGTGAGCTCGTAGAGCACGACGCCGAGCGCGAAGACGTCGGCGCGGTGGTCGACCGGCTCGCCCAGGCACTGCTCGGGTGACATGTAGCTCGCCTTGCCGCGCACGATGCCCGGGGTGGACTGCACCTGCGCGATCGTGGTGCTCGCGATGCCGAAGTCCACCACCTTCACCGAGCCGTCATGGCCGACCATGATGTTGGACAGCGAGACGTCGCGGTGCACGAGCTGGAGCGGCTTGCCATCGGGGCCGCAGCGGCGGTGCGCGTGGTCGAGGCCCGCGGCGGCCGCGCACGCGATCGACACCGCGGTCTCGATCGGCAGCGCCGTGCCGGTGCGCTGGGAGGCCGCGAGCACCGCGCGGAGGTCGGCGCCGTGGACGTACTCCATCGCCAGGTAGTGCTTGCCGTCGACCACATCGACCTCGAGCACCGAGGCGATGTTCTGGTGGTTGAGCATGGCGACCAGCCGCGCCTCGTCGAGGAACATCGTGCAGGCGTCGGCGTCGGCCGCGCGGTTCTCGGACAGGACCTTGACCGCGACGTGACGCTCGAACTGCCCGGGCCCGAGGCGGCGGGCCAGGTAGATCTCGGCCATCCCGCCCTGCGCCAGGGGTCGGAGAAGCTCGTAGGTGCCCAACCGGGACATCACGGATCTTACGTGCGGCAGGGCCGATCAGATTCCCGCTACTTAGAGCTGGTTCATTCTAGCTAGTTGGATCCAACTCCGGATCGAGCCTCGTGAGCACACTTACATCTTGCGGCCTCCGCCGGTTCGGATAGATTCGCCGGTCCACCCATGGGCAACGAGGTCCCGAAAGGCAGTCCGGCGGCGAAGATCATCGCCGAGGAGGAACGCCTGTACGGCCAGGTCCAGGCCCGGGTGGCGCTCGGGGAAGAAGATGACGGGCGGCCGCATGTCGGCGCGAGCGACCTCGATGCCGACCTGATCTCGCTGCGCGACCAGATCGCCGAGGCCCGGCCCGAGGACCTGCCGCCGCTGGTCGAGCAGATGACGCGACTCGCGGCCCTGCGCGCGCGGCTGGGCGGCGGCAGGCAACTCCCGGTCGACATCACGTCGCCGTACTTCGCGCATATCCGGCTGCGCGAGCACGGCAAGAGCAAGGACGTCCTGGTCGGCAAGCGCGGCTTCATCGATCGGCAATCGAACGTGCAGATCGTCGACTGGCGCAACGCCCCGGTGTCGCGGATCTACTATCGCTACGAAGAGGGCGACGACTACGAGGAGGAGATCGCCGGCCGGCGGGTCGAGGGCCTGGTCGAGGCCCGACGCAACGTGTCGATCGCGCGCAGTAACCTGCGGCGCATCGGCACCCCGCAGGGCACCTATCTCAAGGACGCGCGCGGCTCGTGGGTCCAGGCGGTCGGCCAGATCGCGCCCGTGCTGCACGGCGGGATGGGCAAGGCGGCGCGCCCGACGAGCGCGGGCGGCGCCAAGGGCAAGCTCGGGATCCACCACGGCGCGGCGGCGCGCGCCGACAAGGGGCTGCCCGAGATCGCCGCGCTGATCGACAAGGAGCAGTTCGAGCTCATCACGCAGCCGTCGAGCGGCATCGTCGTCATCCAGGGCGGCGCCGGCTCGGGCAAGACGACCGTGGCGCTCCACCGCATCGCGTACCTGAACTTCCAGGACGGCAAGCGGTTCCGGCCGACCAACACGCTGTTCGTCGTGCCGTCGCAGGCGCTGGTCCGCTACGTCAGCGGCGTGTTGCCGTCGCTCGGCGTGCCGGGCGTGCCGGTCGTGACCTACACCGGCTGGGCGCGCTCGACGCGCATGCGCTGCTTGCCGGAGTCACCGACCAAGTACAACGTCGAGCCGCCCGACCAGGTGTCGCGCGTGAAGAAGCACCCGGCGCTGCTGTCGATCCTCGAGCGCTGGGTCGCGCAGCAAGCGGCGCAGATCGGCGGCGAGATCGCCGAGACGCACCCGCCGGCGCAGGCCGAATGGGACCGGCTGGGCAAGCGCGCGCTGGTGCCGCGGCTCTCGGGGTTCGCGAGCTGGGTCAAGCGGGCCGAGCTCGAGCCCAACGTGCGCGTCGCGCTCGAGGGCATCGCGCGGCGCTGGAAGAAGCGCGCCGACGACTGCGTGCTCGACTGGGCGGAGCTGCTCACCGATCCGGTCGCGCTCGCCGAGGGCTTCGCCGCCGCGGGCGCGGCTTCTGGCACATCCGGCGGCACATCCGGCGACGTCAAGCGCAGCGACATCGAGCGCGTGGTCGCGTGGATGCGGCGCCAGCTCGCCAAGCCGCAGAAGGCGCCGGTCGACGAGGACGGCAACCCCGTGCTCGACTCCGAGGGTCAGCCGGTCGGGCCCGACGAGGACGACCCAGCGGGCCGGTTCGACGACGAGGACGATCCGATCCTGTTGCGCCTGGTTCAGCTCAAGCGCGGCAGGCTCATGCCGTCGGGCGGCGACGAGATGCTCTGGCAGCACGTCGCGGTCGACGAGGCGCAGGATCGCTCGGCGCTCGAGATCAAGGTCCTCCTCGAGGCCGTGTACGCCCCCGACGATGATCCGACCAAGCGCTCGGTGACCATCGCGGGCGACACGGCGCAGCGCCTGGTGTTCGACAACAACTTCTCGGGCTGGGCCGAGCTGCTCGCGCAGACCGGCCAGCCGGCGATCGTGCGGCCGCTGCGGCTGTCGTACCGCTCGACCGCCGAGGTCATGTTGCTCGCGCGCGAGATCCTCGGCCCCGAGCTGGCGCCCGAGGAGCCGCTCGCCGCGCGCCCGGGCGAGCCGGTCGAGCTCCACGAGTTTGGCGACCTCGGCGAGGCCGTCGCGTTCCTGGCCGATGCGCTGCGCAACCTCATGGCGCGCGAGCCGACGGCATCGTGCGCCGTGATCTCGCGCCACCCCGAGCAGGCCGACGCCTACTTCGAGGGCCTGCGGCGCGCCGAGATCCCCGCGCTGCGTCGCGTGCGGCGCGACGAGTTCAACTTCCAGCCCGGCGTCGACATCACCGACATCGCGCAGGTCAAAGGCCTCGAGTTCGATTACGTCGTCATGGTCGACGTCAACGCCGCCAGCTACCCGGACCAGCACTGGGCGCGCCACATGCTCCACATCGGCGTGACCCGCGCGGCCCACCAGCTGTGGCTGGTCTCGACCGGCGAGCCGAGCCGGCTCATCCCGGCGGCGCTGCGCGACGGCGGCCGCATGGGCGTGGGGTAGCGCGCGGCGCTACTGGCAGCTGCGCTCGGCGATCGCGATGTCGCTCGTGCCGGGCGAGCCGGTCGTGCGCGTCGTCGCGTACACCAGGTGCCGCCCATCGGACGTCAGCGATGGATCGCCGTCGTCGAACCCGTCGGCCGTCGTGCCGCGCTCTGCGTAGTACACGTCGTAGTTCGTGCCCTGCTGCGCGGGATCGGGTCGATTGCTGCTGAACACCAAGCGCAGCCCATCGCGCGATACCTCGACGCCCCAATCCGTCTGCGGGCTGTTGACCATGCTGAACGGCTGGTCCGCCGGCACCATCCAGTCGCCAAGCAGGCACGCATCGGCCGCGGGCCCGGCCAGCGCATCCACCGGGGTGTCCACCGCGCCGTCCACCGCTTGCGTGTCCGCGTCGCGCAGTGGCGACATGCCGATGCGGCCGCAGCCAGCCACGGCTGCCATCGCGCCGAGCAGGATCGGCGTGCGGAAATACGTTCCTGCGATCACACGCGCTCCCGACGAACCACCACAGCATAGCGCGCACCGCCGGCAACGAAACGCGCTCCGAGGCACTCTAACGCGCATGACGACCCGCGAGATCGTGACCGCATACATCCAGGCGATCGAGTCGATGGAGCCGGACGCCGCGGAGCCCTTCCTGCATCCGGACATGCAGAACGTCGAGCATCCCAACAAGCTCAACCCAGCGGGCAAGCACTACGACCGCGCGGCGCTCCGCGAGGCGGCCGAGCGCGGCCGCGCCGTCATGGCGAGCCAGCGCTACGAGATCCGCCACATGATCGTCGAGGGCGATCGCGCCGCCGTCCAGATGTTGTGGAGCGGGACCCTCAAGATCGCCGCGGGCCCGCTGCCCGCCGGCCACGTCATGCGTGCCGAGATCTGCAGCATCATCGAGCTGCGCGACGGCAAGGTCTGGCGCCAGGAGCAGTACGACTGCTTCTGGTGATGCGGGCGATGCCACCGCCGTGCGTCGTCACGGATCGGCGTAGCAGCGGTTGACGAGCGTGGCCAGCCGCCCGAGCCCGATCGTGACCACGTCGGGCCGCAGGTCACGGGTCAGATCGTGGATGGCGCCACCTACTCGGCGGGCTCGGCGTGGCGGATGGTCAGCACGGGGACCTTGCTCGAGCGGACGACGCGCTCGGTGACGCTGCCGGCCATGAGATGGCGCAGGCCGGTGCGGCCGTGGGTGCCCATCACGAGCAGGTCGACGCGGTGGTCGTCGACCGCGCGGTTGATCTCGTCGACCGGCGTGCCGACGGCGACGACGCCGGTGGCGCTGGTGCCGTCCTTGGCGAGGCGGGTGACGAGCTCTTGCAGATGGTTCTCGGCGCTCTGGATCGCGTATTCCTTGATGCTGATCGGAGTGCCGGTCTCGGGCGGGACGATCACGGCATCGGGGCCGAGCTGGTGGGGCAGATCGACGACGTGGAGCAGGACGATCGATGCGCCATGGAGCCGGGCCTCGTCGCGCGCGATCGCGGTCGCGTGGTTGGCGGAGGCCGAGAAGTCGTGAGGCACCAGGATCGTCTTCCACGCCATGAGCCCAGCTTGCTCCCTCGATCGAGAGATGGCCAGGCTCAGACCGACATCTCGAGCATGCGCTGGATCGGGCGCAGCGCGCGGACGCGCACGGGCTCGGGAACATCGACCTGCGGCGTGAGATCGCGCAGCGCGAGGTACAACTTGTCGAGCGTGTTGCGCTTCATGTAAGGGCAGAGGTTGCAGGAGCAGCTCTCGTCCTCGGGGGGCGCCGCGATCAGGGTCTTGCCGGGCGCGGCCTGCTGCATCTTGTGGAGGATGCCTGCCTCGGTGGCGACGATGAACGAGGTGTGCGGGCTGGTGCGCGCGTACTCGATGAGGCCGCTGGTCGAGGCGACATGGCCGGCGTGGCGGAGGATGCCTTCGTGGCACTCGGGGTGCGCGATCACGATCGCGTCGGGGTGCTGGGCCATGAGCTCGAGCAGCCGGCGCTCGCTGAACGTCTCGTGGACGACGCAGGTGCCTTGCCAGCAGACCAGATCGGGGCGCTTCGCCTCCTTGGCGACGAACGCGCCCAGGTGGCGATCGGGGGCGAAGACGATCTTCTGATCGCCGAGCGCCTTGACGATCTTGACCGCGTTCGACGAGGTGCAGATGACGTCGGACAGGGCCTTCACCTCGGCGCTGCAGTTGATGTAGCTGACGACGGTGTGGCCGGGGTAGTTGGCGAGCCAGCGCTCGAACACGGGAGCCGGGCAGCCGTCGGCGAGC
>DATIPJ010000128.1:0-2870 GCA_035472155.1 Kofleriaceae bacterium | reverse complement strand
TACCGCGACCAGATGCGCTCGCACTTCCTCGCGCGCTCGGCGCTCAGCCTGTCCGAGCTGGTGATCCGCGTCCAGCAGCGGATCGACAACGTGCAGCAGCTGCGCGACGCCGGGATCCGGATCACCGACTTCGCCGACCAGGTGCTGCTCGCGTTCTGCGGCAGTGCCGAGGAGGTCCAGGCCGCGATCGGACTGTCGTCGAGCGACACCAAGGGCCTGGGCGCCGACGTCGGGACGTGCGGCATCACCGGCCAGATCGCCACCGACGACGACAAGCTCAACCTCAACTGCGCCAACGGCAACGTCCAGACCACGTCGAAGTACTTGAAGAGCGAGCTCGATGCGCTGATCTACTTCCCGGCTTACGATCCGATCTTCGAGGACGCCGACGCCGAGGGCTGGCGCCGCGACCGCGCGACCCAGGCCGCCGCGATCGTCGACTACATCGACGTCGATCGCCAGCACGTCCACGACTTCGGTACCACCGAGGACTACAGCTACAACAGCGTCAAGGACAAGTACGACGCGAAGAACAATTACATCGACACGCTCGGCGAGCTCCGCCTGGTGCGCGGCGTCGACGACCGGTTCTGGTCGCTGTTCGCGCCCGCGTTCACGGTGTACGGCGGCTGCCAGATCAACATCAGCGCGGTGTCGAACTCGCAGCTGATCGCCGCGATCCTGTACCTGTCGGCGAAGAACCAGAATGACCCGATGATCCAGGATCCGGTGAAGCTGTTCGCGCTCGCCGGCCTGGTCGCCAAGGCCAAGCAGTTCGGCATGAACTTCACCAAGCCCGAGGACTTCGCCTCGTTCGCCAAGGATCCGGTGGCACAGCTCGGCACGCTCGCCGGTCAGAGCGGCACGCTCGCCGGCAGCGCAGCGAGCAGCGCGCTCGCCGGCGGCGCCGTCCAGGCGCTGACCGGCGGCCAGAAGCTCGGCCTCGAGCTCGATCTCACCAAGCTCAAGGGCATCGTGTCGGCCGGCCCGCGGCGCACGTATCGCGTCGAGGCGTGGGGCGAGATCGAGCGCAAGCAGAAGATGCCCGATGGGTCGCCGGTGTTTCCGCCGATCCGCTCGACGATCACAGGCGTGTGGGACACCCGGGTGATCCCGCAGAACGTGCGCAAGCCGCCCGTGCCCAAGGGGGCATGGGTTTTCCAGAGGGAAGACTAGTCATGGCCAGTCGCGTATTCGCGGTCGATCTCGGCGCCTGGAGCGTGAAGCTGGCGATCGCCAGCCCCGGCATTCGCGGCGCAACCCTGACCAACGTGGTCGAGCGCCAGCTGCCCCCTGGTGACGAGCCGGTCGAGGTCCGCGCCAAGTCGGTGCTCGCAGGCCTCGTCGCCGAGCTGCGGCTGCGCGACGACCCGGGCTACATGGGCGTGTACGGCGATCAGGTGTTCACCCAGGTGCTCGAGTTCCCGTTCAAGAACCTGCGGCGCGCCGAGCTCGACAAGGCGGTCGGCGGCGAGCTCGAGGGCGTCGTGCCGGTCGACCTCGAGGACATGGTCTATGCGTTCGAGCCGCTCCCTCCGCCGGTCACGTCTCCGGCGGGCGCGGGGCCGGGCCCCGGTCCGATGCCGATGCCGGCGATCCCCGACATCCAGCGCGGCCGGGTCGCGGCGCCGCCCGAGGGCATGCGCGTGCTCACCTATGCGATGCGCCGCGATCGCGCCGAGCACCTGATCGAGCTCGGCAATGACTGCGGCTTCGATCCGCGCGGCATCCTGGCGTGCGGCGGCGCGGCGGTCCGCCTGGTCGCACACACGCCGTCGCTGGTGCGCCCGCGCGCCGATGGTGCGGTCGCGGTGATCGACATCGGCCACGGCCGCACCGACGTCGTCGTCGTGGTCGGCGGCAAGGCCGTGTTCAGTCGCAGCATCGCGCGCGCCGGCAAGCAGGTCACCGAGGCGATCGCGCGCCACTGGAAGATGTCGTGGGCCGACGCCGAGCACGCCAAGCACAGCGATGGCTTCGTGGCGTCGACCGCCGAGCCCGCGACCAGCGAGGCGTGGCAGCGCATCCACCAGGTCACGATCGCCGAGCTCCAGCCGTTCGCGCGCGACCTGCGCCAGACCCTGGCCGCGTGCCGCGCGCGCACCGGGTTCCAGCCGGTCGCGGCGCTGCTGGTCGGCGGTGCGCGGTGCACCGAACTGCTCGGTCGACTCGTCGTTGAGCCGCTGGGTGAGCAGCTTCTCGGTCTTGCGCAGCCGGTAGAGGTCGGCGTACGCGCTGCCGGCGGCGAACGCGGCGATCGCGAGCACCGCGGCGCCGAGCGGCACGGCCTTGGCGCGCAGGAACGAGAAGTCGACCTTGACCGCGAGCGAGCCCGACCGCAGGTCGAAGCTCGGCCGGCCGCCCGCCGCGTCGAACGCCATGCCGATCGTCATCGCCGCGCTGTCGATCGGCGAGTGGCTCGCGGCCTCGGCGCCGAGCCGGGGCCCGGCGAGCGCGACCACGTCGTCGGCGGTCGGCCGCCACGCCGGGATCGCGAGCTGCTCGGTGAGGTACGCCGCCATGCCGCGCAGCCGCGAGCCGCCGCCGACCAGCAGCGCCGCGGTCGCGGAGAACCCGGTGCGGGCGCGGCACGCCGCGAGGGTCTGGCGCAGGTCGCGCGCGAACGGGTGCAGCTCGGTGATCGTCACCTGGTGGATCTGCTGCCACGCCGGGCTGGTCGCCGGCTCGGCGTTCGACGCCACGAAGCCGTCGCTGTGCTTGGCGCGCTCGGCGTCCGGCCACGCCAGCCGCCAGTGCGGCGCCCGCATGATCGCCTCGGTGACCTGCTTGCCGGCGCGCGCGACGCTGCGGCTGAACACCGCCTTGCCGCCGGCGACGACCACGACGTCGGTGCGCTCGTGGCCGACGTC
>DATIPJ010000127.1:0-5375 GCA_035472155.1 Kofleriaceae bacterium | reverse complement strand
TGCCCGCGACGTACTCCATCACCATGTAGAGCGAGCCGCCCTGCTCGCCGAAGTCATGAACGGCGGCGATCGCGGGATGCGTCAGGCGCGCCAGCAGCGCCGCCTCGTCGAGGAACATCGCGCGCACCGCCGGCGCCTGCGCGTAGTCGGCCAGGATCGTCTTGATCGCGACCACCTGCTCGAACGCGCCGAGGCCGCGCCGGCGGCCGAGCAGCACCGCGCCCATGCCGCCGGTCTTCAGCTCGTAGAGGATCTCGTAGGCGCCGAATCGCGTGGCCACGGAAAGTCACACGATAGCCCAACCGCTGCCGGTCAGTCGGCGTCGCCGTCGTCGTCGGAGGGCCGCTCGACGATGCCGTGCTTGTACAGAAGCTCGCGAAAATGCCGCCGCGACAGCCCCGCGTGCTCGGCCGCGCGCGTGACGTTGTTGGCATTGCTGGTGAAGACCATCGCGACATAGCGCCGCTCGAAGTGGTCGTTCCAGCGCTCCTTGGCTTCCTTGAACGGCAGCGCGGTGTCGACGACCTCGGACATCTGCGGCGGGGCGGCGTTGGGATCGAGCCACAGGCGCAGGTCGCGAAACCGGGCGCCGGCACCGCCGGGACCTGACATCGCCCACGCGCGCTCGAGGGCGTTGCGCAGCTCGCGCACGTTGCCGGGCCACGCGTGGCGGCGCATGCGCTCGAGGTTGTCGCCGTCGATCGGCCCGGGCTCGGCGCTGCGCCGCTCATAGAACGTGGCGATCAGGTGCGGCAGGTCCTCGAGCCGCTCGCGCAGCGGCGGCAGCGCGACGTGAACGACCGCGAGCCGGTAGAACAGATCGAACCGGAACTGCTTGGCCGCGACCATCCCCGAGAGCTCGCGGTGGGTCGCCGCGACCACGCGGGTGTCGACCTGGATCGGCCGGTCGGCGCCGACGGGCTGCACGGTCTGCGCCTCGAGCACGCGCAGGAGCTTGGCCTGCGCTGCGAGCGGCAGCTCCCCGAGCTCGTCGAGGAACAGGGTGCCGCCGCTCGCCTCGACGAACGCGCCCTTGCGATCGCGGTCGGCGCCTGTGAACGCGCCGCGCACGTGGCCGAACAGGTGCGAGTCGAGCAAGCTCTCGGTGATCGCGCTGCAATCGACGACGACGAACGCACCCTTGGCGCGCGCGCTGGCCTCGTGGATCGCGCGCGCGGCCAGCTCCTTGCCCGTGCCCGACTCGCCCTCGATGAGCACGGTCGCGTCGCTCGGCGCGGCCATCTCGAGCACCGCGAACAGCTCGCGCATCGCCACGCTCTTGCCGGCCATCGCGCCGAAGTGATCCTGCTCGCTCGGTGGGAGCGACACCGCCTCCGCGGCCGCGATGCGCACCGGCGTGGCTCCGAACTGCACGGTGGCACCTGAGGGGACCACGACCTCACCCACCTTGGTGCCCTGCCACCACGTCCCGTTCGTCGAGCCGAGGTCCTTGATCCGGATCCCGTCGGGGAGCACGGCGAGCTCGGCATGCCGGCGAGACACCTGCGGATCTGCGAGCACCAGGTCACACGATGCATGCGCGCCGACCACCACCGGGCGCGCACCGAGCGCGACGGTGGCGCCCCCCTGGCCCAGGACTTGAAGAGTGTACGAGCGGGCCGCCGTGCGACCGCGTGTCGTACTCGTCGCGAGCCCGGTCTGGAGCACCGTGCGTCGATCGAGAGTCACATGCCGAGCTTAACCCGTGCTGCGATGCAGAGCGTCCTATGCGACATGAATGATACGGTTCGAGGGATGCGGTGGTGTGGGCTACTCCTCATGGCGGCGTGCGCCGCCGATCCGAGCCTCGCGATCACCGTGCGTCATCCCGAGGGCTACGGCGTCGCGCTGACGCTGGTCACCGTGTACGCCGGCAACGATGTTCGCTGCGATCAGATCCAGTACGGCGACCTCGCAGCGGCCGAGCTGGCGGCGATCGCGATCGACGAGGTCGAGGTCGGCAGCGGCGAGCGGCTCGAGATCAGCCGGCTCGGCGGCAAGTCGCTGGTCGCGCGCGGCTACGACGCACAGCATCGCTTCGTCACCGCGGGCTGCAAGGACGTCGGCGAGATCGCGGGCAGCGCGAAGGTCCAGATCGAGACCCAGCCGGCCGCCGTGGTCGCGATCGATCCGGGGCAGGCCGAGCGGCCGTTCCGCGTGCGCAACATCCTCGTCAACATGACCGACGTCAACGGCAAGCCGCTCGAGGGCATGGTGTCGTGGCAGCTCACGGGCCCGGCGGGGTCGCCCGATCAGCCGCCGGCGGAGGGCGTGGCGACCCAGCGCGGCGACGCCAAGATCCAGGTCGACGACCTCGGCATGCCCGGCCCCGAGGGCCTGCGCATCCGCGTGCCCTGGGCGATCGCGCCGCTGCCGCTCGTGACGGCGTTCGATCTGTCCGGCGCGATGACCGTGGCGCTGCCGGGCGGCACGCTCGGCGGGCATCCGTCGTGCGACGTGCGCCACCACGCCGGCAAGCTCTCGACCCTGGTCTGCCTCGGGCCGGGCAGCGCGACGCAGCACCGCGACGTCGTCGAGCTCGCGTGGCAGCCGCAGAGCCAGAGCTACGCCGCGACGCAGATCGCGCTGCCGGCGACGATCGACAACCAGTTTGCGCTGTTCGTCGACCGCGATCCGGCGGCCGCCGACGAGGTGGTCTACGTGATCAGCGCGGACGCGGCCGGCACCGGCAACTGGTACAAGCTCGGCGCACCGGGCGGCGGCAAGTCCATGGTGTTCGGCGCCGCGGTGCAGAACGTCATCTACATCCCGCGCTGCCACGAGAACTCGGCGGGCGCGCTGATCGGCGTCGAGACCGGACCGGCGATCGCCGACGCGCTCGACAAGACCACGTTCTTCACCGCGAACGGCACGCAGGCCATCGCACCGGTCGACGGCGAGATCCTCTCGGGCGGCTGCGTGTCCGACGTCGACGGCAGCGAGCACCAGGCCGTCGTGGTGGCCGGCCCGGGCGACACCGCGGCGGCGCTGGTGCTGGTCACCGCCGCGAACCAGATGCAGCCGATCCCGGGGACGCGCCTCGCCGGCTCGGGCTTCGTCAGCGTCGAGGATCACGGCATGGCCGAGAAGCGATTCGCCGGGACGCGGCTGCAGGCCTCGGGCACCGTCGTGTTCGAGGCCGTCCTCGCCCCCGATGCGGGGGGCACGTTCAAGCTCGTCGAGCGCACCGAGCTCGACGCTGCGGCGCCGCCGACCAAGATCGTGGGCGGCAAGCTCGATCAAGACGACGACACCGACCTCATGTGGGACGTGAACATCGGCGTGCGCCGCGCGCACATCGTGCAGGTCTCGCTCGCCAAGCGCGAGCACGTGAGCGACGAGCCGCTCACCGCGATGACCAGCGGTGAGCCGAGCGCGAGCGCCTCGAACGCCGCTGCGACCGATTTCCTCGTCGGCGACCTCGATGGCCAGCTCACCGACGAGATGATCGTGTTCAGCGCCGGCGCGGTGACGATCTACTCCGCCGACTGACGCCGCGGACGATGATCAGGCGCCGCGCACTGCCTCGCTGCGGCCGGTGCCATCCCACAGCTCGGGCGGTGACTCGCCGTCGTCGCACCGGACCGGCTCGGGCGCGGCCGGTGCAGGCACGACCTTGGGGGCTGCAGCCGCGGGGGCGCGTCGGCCGCAGTCGTGCACGTCGTCGCCGCCGACGATCTCCGCGCACGCCACGATGAACAGGAGAGGAGCTCCTATCAGCGATGGGCGTGGCCGCTTCATGCATGCCTCTCGAGGGGTGGTGGAAAAGCCTCACTTGCAGGGTGCTCGAGCGGCGAAAAGTCGCGCCGCGATCGTGCAACCGCTGGAAATCACCGCGCTCTTAGCGATCGAGCGCGCGCGCGACGGCCTGCGTCTGCAGGTGGCTCGGGTCGATCGCGATCGCCCGCTCGATGAACGCGCGTCCGCTCGCGAGCGCCGCGCTGGCATCGGCTCCGCGGGCGCGGGCCGCCTCGGCGCGCACGGCCTCGACCTCGGCGCTGGTGGTCCAGGCCCGGGCAGCGAGCGGATCGATCTCGCGCGCCCGGGTGGCCTCGCGGGTCGCGCGGGCGAGCAGGGGCTCGACGGCGCCGCTGCGGGCGATCGCCCAGCGCGCGGCCAGAACCTCGGCGCGGCTGCGCATCTGATGCGCGAAGCCGTCGTCGGGAAGCCGGGCGAGCACGTGGTCGGCGTCGGCGCGCATGCTGGCCACGGCGGGCGCCGGGTCGGCGCGCTGCTCGAGCAGCGCCTCGGCATCGAGCTCGGCGAGCAGGGTGCGGTACTTGAACGCCGACGTCATCTCGGCGTCGACGGCGAGCGAGCGCTCGAGCGCCGCGCGGGCCTGGGCCAGCGTCGGCTGCGCATCCTCGCGGCGCATGCGCAGGAACCGCGCGCGGGCGAGCAGCGCATCGGCGATCGACGACCATGCGTCGCTGCGGCGGCCGTCGCGGCGCGCGGTGTTGTCGAGCTCGGTCAGCGCGTTGTCGACCGTGCGGCGCGGATCGAGGCCGTGCAGGGCCTGGTAGCGCGCGACCTTGGTCCAGTGCCTGCCGAGGTTGTAGTGAAAGCCGGCGTTGTCGTCGATGCTGATCGTGGCGCGCAGCTCGCGCTCGGCGAGCGCATACATCGGCATCGGGTCGCGGCCGTGGTCGCCATCGTAGTCGGCGAGCGCGCCGTACACGATGCCGAGCGAGTTGTGGTTCTCGGTGTTGGACCGCGTGGCGACCGCGCGCTCGCACGCCTCGATCGCCTGCCGGTAGGTCGCGTGGGGGTCGATCCCGTTATGGCCCTGGTACACCGCGCGCTCCCAGTAGCCCTGGCAGACCAGCGCGTCGACCGCGTCGCCGTCGGCGCCGTACGCGCGCGACTGTTCGGCGAGCGGCAGCGCCCGATCGACGTAGACCGCCGGATCGCGGTAGCGCAGGATCTCGATGTTGCCCTCGCCGATGTAGAGCTCGGCCTCGCGGAAGTACGGCTCCCAGCGGTCGCGGTGGATCTCGCGCGCGGTGTGCAGCGCGTCGATCGCCTCGCCGCGCAGCTCGAGCCCGAGGCCGCCGCCGGGCCGGCCGCGCAGGCTGGCCTGCGAGCTCACGAGCGAGGCGTAGCCGAGCCACGCCTCGTCGTCGCTGCGCGCGACCTCGAGCACGCGGCCGAAGATCTGGCGCGCGGTGGTGAACTCGGCGTCGGCCTCGGCGAGCTTGTTGACCTCGTTGTACGACAGCGCGATCTCGTGGTGCGCGCGCGCCTCGATCACGCCGACCTCGTACAGCGTGGGCGAGTCGGCGAACGCGGTGTGCGCGATGCGCGCCGCGTCGGCGAACCGGCGCTCGCGGTACGCGATCTGCGCCTCGAGGTACGCCGGCGCCTGGGCGTTGCCG
>DATIPJ010000126.1:0-8714 GCA_035472155.1 Kofleriaceae bacterium | reverse complement strand
GGCGATCACCATGATCGCGCAGCGCGCGGCGCCCGGGCTGTACGGCGGCGCGGCGCGGGTCGCGTTCGCCGTCGGGCACCTCAGCGCCGGCGAGGACGCCGACACGGCGTGCGCGATGATCGAGAGCTCGCTGCTGACGTTCCTCGAGCAGCCGACCGAGAACTACGATCTGATCAGCGGCGTGGTCGGCCTCGCAGTGCCGGTGCTGCAGCGGATCGCCGATGGCTCGCCATCGCCGTCGAGCGAGCCGGTCGCACGCGCGATCCTCGGCCATCTCGAGCGGCTGTCGCGCCGCGAGGCGGCGGGGCTGTCGTGGCACACGCCGCCGTCGCTGCTCCCGCAGTGGCAGCGCGATCTCGCGCCGGACGGCTACACCAACCTGGGGCTCGCGCACGGGATCCCGGGCATCGTCGCGATCCTCGCGCGCTACATCGCGGCCGGCGTCGAGGTCCAGCGCGCGCGGCGGCTGCTCGACGGCGCGGTCGGCTATCTCCTGTCGGTCGCCGGTCCGGAACCGGGCGCGCGCTTCCAGGCCTGGATACCGGCGAAGACGCCGCGCTCGCAGGCGCGCGTGGCGTGGTGCTATGGCGATCTCGGCGTCGCGGTGGCGATCATGGCGGCGGCGAGCGCGATCGATCGCGACGACTGGCGCGCGAGCGCGCTCGAGCTCGCCCATGGCGTGGCGGTGCGCCCGGCGGAGTCATCGGGCGTCGTCGACGCGGGCCTGTGCCACGGCGCCTCCGGCGTGGCGCACCTGTTCAATCGGCTCTCGCAGGCGACCGGCGATGACGAGCTCGCGCAGGCCGCCGATCAATGGTTCGAGCGGACGCTCGCGATGCGGCGGAGCGAGCCGGTCGCCGGGTTTCCGCGCGCGATGCCGGTCGACGGCACGCTCACGTGGGAGGCCGCGCCCGAGATGCTCACCGGCGCGACCGGGGTCGCGCTCGCGCTGCATGCGGCGATCTCGCCGATCGAGCCGGCGTGGGATCAGCTGCTGCTCGCCGATCTGTCGCCGACGACCTAATCGCGCACGGCCGCGAGCAGCGCCCGCGCGCGGTTCTCGATCGCTTCCCACGCATGGGCGACCAGCAGATCGGGCTGAAACACCGGGCGCAAGCAGCCGACGGCGAACGCGCCCGCATCCAGCCACTCGGAGGCGTTTTCGACCTCGACGCCATTGGTCGGGATGACGCGAAGGAATGGCATCGGCGCGAGCACCGAGCGGAGCCACGTCGGCCCACCGGCCGGCGCAGGAAACAGCTTCTGGAGCGGCGCGCCTGCGCGGTGCGCCTTCCACAGCTCGGTCGGCGTGGCGCAGCCCGGGATCATCACGCAGCCCAGGCGCGATGCCTCGGCGACGACCTCGACATCAAGCACCGGCGAGACCAGGAACCGCGCGCCGGATCTGTGGGCCGCGCGCGCCTGCTCGACGGTGAGCACCGTGCCGGCGCCGACCATGAGGCGCGTGTCGCGCGCCAGATCGGCGATCAGCTCGACCGCGCCCGGCGTTGCGAGCGTCACCTCGAGCACGCGAAATCCGCCACGCACCGCGGCCGCGAGCGCTTCGCGACCGACCGAGTGATCGTTGCAACGGAGGATCGCGATGGCGCGTGCCTCGCGGATGGCGTTCAGCACGGCCTCTGACATGGGCTCGAGCGTACGTCCAGAGCCGCGCGCAGTCGAGCGCGCGATTCGTGCGCCCCAGCTAGCTGCGGAGCGCGAGGAACAGGAGCGAGAGGGTGACGACGGCGAGCGTGACGCCGAACGGCGTGAGCGAGCGCGAGATCGAGCGTTCGTGATCGATGATTTGCTGAATACGGCTGTGACTGGACATGGGAGCGGCAAGATGATCACTCTGACGCGCCGCGCCAACGTGGCGAAACGTCGCAGCCCGAATGGATAAGTACCTATCCATTCGGTTAGTTAGGCGCGGCTATCCGCCGAGGTTCGGGGCGGTCTTCGCCGTGCTCGGCCGCTCGGCCATGGTCTGCCACCACCCCTCGAGGCGCTTGTGCGGCGCGAGCAGCTCCTTCTCGGGCGTCATCCGGAAGTAGAACAGGATCGGCACCAGGTAGAGGTCGGCGAGGCTGAGCTGGTTGCCGGCGAGGAAGCTGCCGCCGCCCGCCGCGGCGATGCGCTCGATCTCCTGCAGGCACAGCCGGGCCTTGGGGATGCCGGCCTTGATCACCGTCTCGTCGGTGCCATTGGGCAACAGCACGGTGAACAGCCGCTGCACCACGATCTGGCCGATCAGCGACGCGTAGCCGTGATAGTCGACGATACTGATGATCTGGTTCATCCGCGCGCGCTGCTTGGGATCGTCCGGAGTGAGCGCCGGGCCTGCGCACACCTGATCGACGTAGCGCAGGATCGGCGAGGTCTCGTAGAGCTCGAGCCCGTCGTGCGCGAACGCCGGCACGGTGCCGAATGGATTGCGCGTCAGGTGCGGCGGCTGCTTCTGCTCGCCCTTGATGACGCTGACGTCCTCGAGCTTGTACGCGGCGCCCTTCTCCTCGAACGCCATCCGCACGGTGCGGACGTAGGTGCTGAACTCGGTCCCGAACACGATCGGCGTCATCTGGCCCTCCTGGCTGGTTGGAACGCAGGCGAGCGTGTTGCGGACGATCGCGGGCTGTCAAGGGTGGCGGCGCAGGTAGGCAATGACCGCGTCGCGGACGTGTGGTCGAGCGTCGGATCGCAGCGCCTGCAGCCGCTCCGGAGCGACGCCGGAGGCGACCTTGCCGAGCGCGAAGATCGCCGCATCGGCGATCGCAGGCCGCCGATCGTCGAGCGCGGCGAGCCACGCGTGCTGACCGTCGGGCCGCGCGGCGAGTGCGCGCACCGCGGCCTGCGCCATCATGTCGTCGGCCTCGCCGAGGATCTGCGCGAGCAGCTCGCCCGACATCGGGTCGCGCGCCGAGCCGAGCGCGAGGATCGACCACCAGCGCAGCGCGCGCTCGGGCGCGTCGAGCTGCAGCGTGAGCTCGGGGACGAGCGCCCCGCCGCGGCCCGACGCGAACGCCAGCTTGGCGGCGACCGTGCGCACGCCGCGATCGCGATCGCCCAGACCGCTGCGCAGCAACGCATCGAGCTCGTCGCTGGGCAAGAACCGCACTGCCTCGCCCGCGGTCTCGACCTGCGGCGGCGCAAACGCATCGAACACCGCGGCGCGCACCGCCGGCCGGGGATCGCCGGCGAGCTCGCGCACGAACGGCCCGCGCTCGGCGTCGCGCAGCATCACCGCCGCGGTCGCCGCGTTGAGCGCGGTCGCCTCGTCCGCCTCGACCGCCTGGCGCAGCGCCTGCCACAGCCGCACGCTGTCGGCGGCCAGCGGCTTGACCGCGCGCATCGTCGTCAGCACGTCCTTGCGCAGCGCCTCGATCAGCGCCGCGAGCTCTCGCCGCTGGAGCGGTCCGGCCGCGCGCGCGGCCTCGCGGGGGTTCGCGGCTCCGCCGAGCGCGGCCTCGCCCTCGGGCGTCAGCCACCAGCGATCCATCCCGTTGCCGAGCTCGCGATCGGCGACCAGCCCTCGCTCGCGCAGGCCCGCGAGCACCGTCATCACGTCGGGAACGAGCGGCAGGCCGCGCAGCGGGACGCGCTTGGCGAGCCAGTACCAGCTCGCCTGCTCACCGCCATCGCGCACCAGCTGCAGCACGCCGCGCTCGTGCTCGGTGAGCTCGGGTAAGCCAGGACCGGTCATGGCTCCAAACCTACCCCATCGAGCCGCCGCCACATCGCGCGCAGGAGGTCGGCCTCGTCGGCGTGCTCCGCTGCTGCCGCGCGGAATGCCGCCAGGACCTGCGCCGGCGACCACACGGCTCCGCTGGCCTGTTGCGCCAGCTCGTCGGCGATCATCGCCTCGAGCGCAGAGCTGTGGGCATCGCCAAGGTGCGCATCGAAGGCGGTGAGCTCGCGCACGCCGTAGCGGATCCGGTGCGCGATGTGCGTCCACTGGTAGTCGTCGGAGAACGCCGCAGCGCCACGCGGCAGGCGCGCCAGCCGTGCGAGCCCGCGTCCGAGCGACGCGATCGCGGTCGCGGGGTCGTGCCGGCTGAACGTGCCACCCTCATCGAAGATCTCGCGGCCGTGCACGAGCTCGGGACGCAGGTCCGCCAGGGCGGGCGATGCCATCCAGCCCCGCAGCTTCTCGCCCGATATCCGCTCCCACGCGCGCCCCGCGACGCGGACGCGCTCGAGCAGCGCGCGCCGGACCGCCGCGATCGCGTCATCGCTGCCGTGGAACACGACCGGCGCCGCGGCCGATGCGTTGTCGACATCGAGCGCGAGCTCCACGTCGCCGGCCGGGCCGTGCAAGCGGTACTCGATCATGGCAGCCGGGCTCCAAAGATCAGGTAGAAGTGTTCGGGATCGGCAGCGTACAGCTTGGCCATCTTCGCGGGGCTGTACATGTGCTCCATACCCACCGTGAATACCTCGGTTGCCGGACCTTTCGAGTAGGCGCGGCCGGCATAGCTCTCTGCGAAGTTCCCCAGGTAGTGGGGCTCGAGCTTGCCGCGCACGGGAAGCAGCACGGTCTCGAGCCCGCCGGTGGCCCGCAGGCTGCGCGCGGCGCGCCAGTCGAGACTGACGCTGGCGAGGTGGGGATATTGATACTCCCAGTGATGGGAGAGCTCGTGGAACACCGCTTCGAGCACGTTGGCGCGCATCTCGGCCGGGATCGCCGGAACCTCGCCGAGCTTGAACTTGTTGATGTTGATGACCTTCTCGAGGTTACTGTAGTAGCTCAACGCGGCCGCGTCGAAGATCAGCCGGAAGTCGGCCGGTAGCGGGCCGCGCAGCGTGAGCAGCTGGTAGCGGCGGAGCGCGCTCCGCAGCATCTCCTCGGGATCGAGGCCGGGATGCGCCTTCACGACGGCCTCGAGCTGCGCCTTCATCGACGGGTCGAGCGGGAACGCGCTGGCGAGATCGCGCGCGGCGAGCCGCTGCGCCTGGGTGTGCTCGGCCGCCATCGAGTCGTTGAGCAGCTGCATCTCGGCGGTCAGGCGGCGCAAGCCCTCCTCGCGCACACGGGCGACCGCGCCCTCGGCGTCCTTGATCCGCTTGTCGATGGTCTTGAACGCGGCCTCGTCGGCGAGCGAGCGCGCGCGCTCCGCCGGATCGAGCTTCGCCCGCGCCTGTTCGTTGAACTTCCACGACTCGGCGGCGAGCCGCTGCTGCTCGGCGAGCAGCTCGTCGAGCGCGTTCTGCGCCGCGTGGACCGGCTCGCGGATCCTCGCGACGCGGTCGCGCATGCCCGGGTTGAGCCGCTCGGCCTCGGCGACGCCCTGCTCGATGACCGGCACGTGGGCCTGGCGCGGCGAGTGGGGGTCGACCGAGAGGCCCATCGTGTCCTGCCAGTGCCCGCTGCGCGTCGAGCCAGGCTCGTTGGCGGCCACCCGGAACGGCTCGCCGCCCTCCATCGCGATGTAGCCGCGGCCCGGGCGCAGCTCGCCGAGGTTGCCGGCATGGCGGGCGAGCTGGCCCTCGAGCGCCTCGATCTCCATCTCGAGCTGGACCCGCCGGACGACGTCGAGGTCTCCGACCGCGATGCGCTTGATCCGCGCCTCGATCATCGGCGGCAGCTTCTGGATCTCGCGCCACGACTCGTGGGCGACCGAGTCGACCGGCAGCGAGCCCCCACCGCGCAGCACGCGGCGGATCGCATCGACCGTGCGGCGCGCCGCCCCGAGCACGCCGACCATCTGCTTGTACTGGTGCAGCGCCGGGATGTGCGCGATGACGCTCGACACGGTGGCGCCCGGACCCACCACGAGCTTGACGCCGCGCAGGATGCCGAACGCGCCGACGTCGGGCACGACGCGGACCTCGCCGAACCCGAGCCTGGGATCGACCTCGACCGGCGTGGCCAGCGCCTTGCCCAGGCGGGCCTCCATCGGCCCGGCGACCGGCGCCGACGAAAGATGCGGCGCATCGATCAGCGCGTCGAGCTCGGCGCGCGCCGGGACGTCGAGCGTGCCTCGGAACGCCGCGACGCGCTTGGGTGCGAGCTCGACCTGCAGCGCGCCATGCGCAGCGAGCAGCTGGTTGTCGTCGTAGAGCTTCAGCGCGTCGCGGCCGTGGCCGGCAGCCTCGAGCTCGATCTCGAGGTTGCGCCGGGCCCGGGGCGCCAGCGCTTCACCTTCGGCAAGCAGGCTGCCGCGCGTCGAGACGTGCTCGGAGATCCGCGGCTGCCGCGGCGGCGCCTCGGGCACATCGAGCACGAACCACTTGTGCTCGGCGTACGCGCCGAGATCGCCGGCCTTGATGTCGTAGACCCGCGTCCCGATCTCGGCGGTGCCCGTCGGGCCGCGCCGGGTGTACGGCCCGATCTCGGCGCCCTCGAGCGGCGTCGCGATCCGGGTCTTGCCCGACGGGCCGTGCATCACGTGGAGCGTGCCGTCGGGCTGGACCACGCCGAGCAGCGCATGAAGCACGCCGTTCTGCGTCCGCGCGCTGATGTAGAGCTGGGTCCCCGGCGGCAGCGCGTGCGCGTGGGCGGCGAGCGCGGCGGGGGACCCGTGATAGCTGAGCAGCGGCGTCCCGGTCAGCGGGTTCTTGAGCTCGTGCACCATGCCGGCCATGCGGCCCGGCAGGTCGGCGACCGCTCCGGTCCAGCCCGAGTTGCGCAGCGCCGCGACCCACACCCAGTTCGGGCACCGCCCGCCCTCGCCCACGGACTCGAGGCCCTCGGCGGCCGCGCGCGGGATGATCTCGGGGCGTTCGACCTTGAGGCGGCTGCGGTATGCGTTGTACTGCGCGATCAGCTCGCCGTCGTCGAGCATCGCGAGCGAGCCGCCGCTCTGCTCGAGCGCCTTGCCGAGCACCTTCGAGCGCGACAGCTCCGCCTCGAGGGCGGCGCGCACGTCGGGCGGCAGATGGCGCTCGCCCGGCCGGAACCCGAGCGGCTGATCCGGATCCCAGGGGTGGATCGCCTTTGGCTCCGGGCCTCCCGCGGGGCCGCGCCCGCCGGTCGGCCCGCGCACCGGCGCATCAGGATCGACGTCGGGATGGAACAGGCTCGAGCGGCCGAGGTGATCGCGCTCCCTGAGCTTGTAGTCCTCGAGCGTCGCGGTGTGGAGGTCGTTCCACAGATCGTAGGCCGCGCCGCGCTCCGAGGGCTGCCCGACCGGCCAGCCCGCCTTCTTGTAGCGCACCGACTCGCGCAGCTCGTGGGCATAGAACGCGCGATCGTGATCGGTGGCCGGAATGTCGCCCTTGGCGATCCGGCGCAGCCGCTCGACCATGGCGGCCTCGGCATCGCCGCCGCCGAACCGCGCGAGGTGGCGCTCGACCGCCTCGATGCCCTTGTCGGTGATCTTGATCTTCTGGAGGTCGAGGTCGCGGATCGGCCCGCCCGCGCGCTCGGGGAAGAACGGCCGGCCGCTGTGCGTGCCGACCACCTCGCCTGCGGCGAGGTTGGGTCCGCGGCCGCCGCTCGGCGACACGAACTCGATCTCGACCTTGCGCAGCCGCGCGACGTTGACCGGATCGTGCGGGCCGATCGGCACCCCGAACCCGGAGTGGGGCGCGATCTGGCTCTTGGGCAGCTGCTCGCTGCCGACGATCTCGAACTTGTAGACCTTGCCGCTCTGCGGATCGACGAACCGCAGCTTCGTCAGGTCGTGCAGCTCGTCGGCGATCCTCGGCTCCCAGAACACGACCTCCATCGAGCCGCCGGGCTTGAGGCGCTGCAGCGCGTAGGGCCCGTAGCCGGTCGCGGTCTCGAGCCGACGCGCCGCCTCCTCGGACAGCTCGACCAGCGAGCGCCCGGGATGGAGATCCTGAAGCTCGCGCAGGTGCCGCATGAAGGCCGACCGCATCTGATCGTCGTGCGGCAGCGGGAACCGCATCTTGATCTCGTCGACGGAGCCGTGCGGCAGCCCGGGATGCAGGTTGTCGGGGTGAAACGCGCCGCCCGCGGCCTGCAGGCGCGCGACCTCCTCGGGCGGCGGGCGGATCGTCGCCTCGGTCGCGATCACGTGCGCGCTCGGGTTCTTGCGCGAGATGTCGATCGCACTCTCGAGATCGGGCCCGGCAAATGGCTCGACGATCACCGGGCGCGCCGGCGGACGGGGCGCCCTGGGATCGGGGCTTGCCGATGCGCCGCGCGGCGAGCCATGCGGCTCGGCGCTGGGCCCCGCGCCGCCGTGGACCGGCGCCGACGGTGGATCGAACAGGTGCGGCGAGGTCTTGCCGAGCGCACCCAGCTCGGTGCCGGCGGGTACGATGACGAGTGGCTTGCCCTCGTGCCAGGCCACCACCGCGCCCTCCGGGGCGCCGAACTTCTGCTTCCAGGTCGCACCGTCGACGACCTCGATCTTCGCGCCGGCGAACGCCTTGCGCTGCGCCGCAGGCACGCCCTCGAGTAGCTCGCCGCGCAGCGCGCGCTGCATGCCGTCGCCGGCAAACGCCCGCTTGTCGAGCCGCAGCATGGTCTCGTCGAGCTCGACCCGGAAGTCGGCGTGGGTGGCGCCGGGCCGCTTGGCCTGAAAGTGCTCGAACATCGACTCGAAGTCGCCCTTGCTGGTGCGCACGCTTGCGAGGTCGTGCGCGGTCGGGACCTCGATCTCGCCGTGCGCCCCCTTCTTGAACCCGCGCAGCGCGCCGAAGGCGCCCGACATCGCACCCGAGATCGAGGCCTGGGTGGCGACGGCGCCGAGGATGTTGAGGAACGGGTTGCCCTCCTGCCAGGTCGCATCGTTGACGATCGCGCC
>DATIPJ010000125.1:0-6926 GCA_035472155.1 Kofleriaceae bacterium | reverse complement strand
AGGCGCTTGTTCGGCGGAGTAGAGCGCCGCTCCGAGCGCTTTTTCCATGTCGATGAAGTGGCACGGACGCTTGATGGGGATGTTGGCACACGGCGCCGTGCCGACCTCGCGATACCCCAGGCCCTTGTACCAGCGGCTGAGCTCCTCGCGCAGGTTGATGATGCGCAGTCGCATCGACGTGGCGCCGCTGGCCTCCGCCATCGCCTCGGCGACCTGAACCAGTCGCCGGCCGAGCCCCATGCCCTGCACCTCGGGCGAGACGGACAGCATCCCGAAGTACGCGTGCGACGCCGGCAGCCCCGCGCGCTCGCCCGGGCGCACGAACAGCACCGCGGCGCAAATTCCGCGGTCCGACTCGAGCACCAGGAAGCCCCCGGAGTGGATCAGCGCGGCGATCTCGTCGGGGCTGGTGCGCTGGCCCTCGATGAACGACGCCTCGACCGCGAACGCGCGGTTCACCAGCTCGGTGAGCGCAGCGGTGTCGGAGCTCCGGGCGCGTCGAACCGACGTTGCGACGGACGGTGCGGCGGCGGGTGCGGACGCTTGCGCGACGATCGGTGTGGCCACTCCGATCGGGTAGCAGATCCGTACGACAGTCTGTATTCCGAGCCCCTCGCTCAGTTCATGTTCCGTCGACCGGACGGCAGCACCGGCTGCGGCTTGCGACGGTCGCGGTCGGCCAGGGCCACGTGCACCAGCACGATCACGGTCCCCACCGTGACGTCCGAGACGGCCTTGACGAATCGATCAGCCCAGGTCCACATAAATCCTCCGTGCGTTCGTCGGGCGCTGTCGCGCTGTGGAGCCTCTGTCGAGAGACATCCACGAGCCCGAGGTGACGCCCTACAGTTTGCGCTCTGGCAGTGGCAACGAGGCGACGACGCAGCCACGTTGACACGACATTCCCATCGCGACAACCAGGTTCGGCCAGCCTCGGAAATCGTGCTGAGTGAGGGCTCACAGATGCGCAGCGCAGCGCGGCACGGTGCGCGCGCCGGAGCGCTTACACCACGTCTTCATCCGGATCGATCACGGCGGCGACCAGCCCCTGTGCGAGCCGCGGGTGCAACGCGCTCGATCCGGTCGGCACGACTTCGCCGAGCTCGGCGATGTGGTGGATCTGCTCCACCGAGAGCGGCTGCATGATCAGCACCGCGTCGGCCTTGGCGGCGAGCGGGTTGTCACCGCCGGCCAGCGCCTCGACCTTGGCCCCGGTCAGCACGCGCTCGACGAACATCTGGTCGGCGACGACGGGCACGAGCCGCTGGAGGGCGCGATGGACCTGCACGCCCTCGTTGATCGGGCTGACCTCCGGCGACAGCGTGAGCTTCCAGGCGTCGGGCTCGCCGCGCCACGCGACGACGAACGCGGGCTGGTGCGCGACGCTGTCGCCCAGCGCGGCGCGCTGCTTGTCGAGGTCGGCGCCGGCGCCGGGGAGCTTCTCGATGATGAACGTCCGCTTGGCGGCGGCGAGCGCGGCCTGGCTCGACGGTCCACCGCGGATCACGCGGTGGCGCGGCACGACCGCGAGCACCGGATCATCGAGGTTGACCAGGCACATCAGCGCATAGTTCGGCGACGCGTACATCGCGAGCGGCTGCTTGGCGGCGAGCTCGTCGCGGTAGGCGAGCAGCGCCTCGTACAGCGCATGGCCCTCGAGCACGGTGAGCTTCTTGGGCGCGAACGTATGGCGGAGCTGGCCGAGCATCTCGGCGTTCTGCGCGCGCCACAGGCGGTGCACGGTGCGATCGGGCGTGGTGACCTCGAACGTGGGACGCATGCCGTCGACGCCGCGGAACAGCCTCTCGACCTCGTTGGGCGCGTCGCGAAACCCGGCGACCACCGGCCGGGGCTGCAGCCGGCTGGCCTGCAGCGCGGCGAGCGCGGCGACCTTGTGCTCGGGCACCGTGGCCTCGTGCGGCTTGACCAGGCCCTCGTTCCACGGCTCGAGCCGGACCGAGCACAGGAACATCTTGCGCACCACCGTGCGGGCGCCGCCCGGCTCCGCGAACACCTGGTGATAGCGGTACACGGCGCGGCCGGGATCGCGAACCAGCGTTCCGGCCGCAAACGCCTTGACCGCATCGAACCCGGCACCGGTCTCGACGACTTCCTTGAGCTTCGACGCCTCGGGCAACACTCCACGTAGACCAGCGATCTGCGGCATTGCCCTACGATATCATCTGGCGCGCTCCGATATCGCGACGCACTTGCTTCCCGGCGAGCTCGATGCGGTCGACCGCGGCGTACGCCTTGGCGCGCGCCTGGTCCACGCTGATCCCGAGCGCGGTGACGCCGAGCACACGCCCGCCGGCCGACACCAGCCGGCCATCGGGGGCGCGCGCGGTGCCCGCGTGAAACACGGTGACATCGCCGTCGATTGCGCCCAGGCCTTCGATCGGATCGCCGGTGCGCGGCGCGGCGGGGTATCCGGCGGCGGCAACCACGACACAGACCGCGACCCGCGCGTCCCACGCCAGCGCGCCGACCGGCATCTCGCCGCGCGCGGCGCCGAGCAGCACGGCGCCCAGGTCGCCGCGCATCCGCGCCATGATCGGCTGGACCTCGGGGTCGCCGAACCGGCAGTTGTACTCGAGCAGGTAGGGCGCGCCCGAGGGCTCGACCATGACGCCGGCGAACAGCACGCCGCGGTAATCGATCGCGTCGGCGCGCAGGCCGCGCAGCGTGGGCTCGAGGATCTCGCTGCGGATGCGCGCCATCATCGCGTCGGTCACCCACGACGGCGACACCGTGCCCATGCCGCCGGTGTTGGGCCCGCGATCGCCCTCGAAGATCGTCTTGTGGTCCTCGATCGTCGGCAGGACCTCGAGGCGGTGGCCATCGGTCAGCGCCAGCACGCTGACCTCGCGGCCCGAGATGCGCTGCTCGACGACCACGGTCGCCCCGGCGTCGCCGAACCGGCGGCCCTCGAGCATCGCCCGCGCGGCCGTGCGCGCCTCGGCGGCATCGCCGGCGACGACGACGCCCTTGCCGGCGGCCAGGCCATCGGCCTTGACCACCACGCCGGTCGCGCCGCACAGCCGCTCGATCGCAGCGTCGGCCTGCTCCGCCGAGGCGGCGACCGCGAACGCCGCGGTGGGTATGCGATGGCGGGCGAAGAACTGCTTCGAGAAGACTTTACTGCCCTCGAGCCGCGCGCCGCTGGTGCCCGGCCCGAAGGTGAGCAGCCCCGCCGCGCGCAGCTTGTCGCTCAGCCCGGCGACCAGCGGCGCCTCGGGGCCGACCACGACGAGGTCGACCTTGTGCGCGAGCGCATGCTCGACCAGCGACGCATGCTCCTCGACCGGGATCGCGGCGCAACCCGCGCTGGCCTCCATCCCCGGATTGCCCGGCGCGGCGAGCATCTCGTGCCCCGAGCGGGCGAGCCGCCACACCAGGGCATGCTCGCGACCACCGCTACCGATGACGAGGATGCGCATGACCGCATCTATACCGCCGCGGCTCCGGCGAACCCAGCGCGACCTGCTCGATCCGGACGCGGGGTGGCGTTTCTTCGGGCGGCCGCTCGATCACACGAAGAACCGCTGCCACGCGAGATCGGTCAGCAGCACCTCGAACGTCGGCGCCTCCATCCGCCGCAGCGCAAACCGCAGCATCCCCTGCAGATCGAGCGGCCGCTTGACCGCCGGGGCGCGCGCGTCCTCGAGCACGAGCCACCACGTGCCGAGCGCCGAGAGGACCGAGATGCCGGGGTGGTCGACCATCTGGTTCGCCGGGTGGCGCTTCACGCGGTCGAACAGGATGATCCGCCCCTCGCGGGTGCGCAGCGCGTCGCCGGCGCAGATGCTGCCCGCCGGCGCGGCGACGTGCAGGCAATCGAGCGCGAGGTGGCTGGTCGCCGCGTACAGCGCGAGCAGCTCGCGCGGCAGCTCGCAGCCCGACGCCTCGAGCCGCGCCGCGAACTCGATGTGGGTCGCCGGCGGCCCGAGCCGGCAGTGCGCGGGGTGCGCCGCCGCGAGCCGGCGCAGCTCGGCCAGCTCGCGCCAGGTCGCCGCGGGCGGCGGCGGGTAGCGCAGGTCGCGCTCGCGTTCGCAGCGCGTGCGCTCGTGCTCGAGGTGGGCGAACCCGGTGCCGCGCAGCGCATCGAGCACGCGGAGCGCGTCGCCCGGTCGCTCGGCGAGCCGCGGCAGCACGGTCCCGCGCACGAGCTCCATCACCTCGGTCGCATGCGCGTCGGCCTCGGCGACGGGGACCACGCGGTCGTTGACCATGCGCACGCCGAGCTGCGACAGCCGCTTGCGCAGCGCGGAGAGGAAGCCATCGAACGGCCCCTCGAACGCCTGCGTCAGATCCGAGATCACGCGCCCACTCTACGCGGTCGGTGCCACCGCCTAGTGGCGAAAATGGCGCATGCCGGTGAACAGCATGGCGATCCCGTGCTCGTTGGCCGCGGCGATGACTTCGTCGTCGCGGATCGAGCCGCCGGGCTGCACGACGGCGACCGCGCCGGCCTCGGCGATCACGTCGACGCCGTCGCGAAACGGGAAGTACGCATCGGATGCGACCACCGCGCCCTCGAGCTTGTCGCCCGCTTTGCGCTCGCAGATCCGCACCGAGTCGACGCGGCTCATCTGGCCGGCGCCGATCGCGATGGTCGCGCCGTCGCGCGCGAACACGATCGCGTTGGACTTGACGTGCTTGGCGACCCGCCACGAGAACGCCAGGTCATCGCGCTCGGACAGCGTCGGCTCGCGCACGGTGGCGACCTTCGCCGTCGCGAGCGCGACCATGCCGTGATCGACGCTCTCGACGAGCGCACCGCCGGCGACCGTGCGCACCGACCACGCGAGCTCGCCGGTCGGCGGCTGCCAGCTGCCGGCCGCGGCCACCAGTCTCAGGTTCTTCTTGCCGGCCAGGATGTCGCGCGCCGCCGCCGAGTAGGCCGGGGCGACGACGCACTCGACGAACGTCTCGACGATCAGCCTGGCCAGCGCCTCGTCGACCTCGCGGTTGACCGCGACCACCGAGCCGAACGCCGATAGCGCATCGGCGTCGCGCGCCCTGCGGTACGCCGGGGCGATCGCGCGATCGATCGCGACCCCCGAGGGGTTGTTGTGCTTGACCACGACGGCCGCCGGCTCGGCGAACTCGAGCGCCAGCCCGAGCGCGGCGTCGAGATCGAGGATGTTGTTGTACGACAGCTGCTTGCCGCCGAGGACCTCGGCCGTCGCGATCGTCGGGCGCGCCGAGCGCGTGGCGACCAGCGGCGAGCGCAGGTCGGCGTAGAACGCCGCCTTCTGGTGCGGGTTCTCGCCGTAGCGCAGCTCGTAGAGCCGGCGCCACTGCAGCGCCAGGGTGTCGGGCAGCTCGCGCCGCACCGGCGCGGCCTCGCGCGCGGCCGCCGCCGCGTCGTCGATCGCAAGCCCCGGCTCTGCCGGGGCGCGCAGCATTCCCGGAGGGAGTGCGGAGTCGATCGCAAGCCCCGGCTCTGCCGGGGCGCGCAGCATTCCCGGAGGGAGTGCGGAGTCGATCGACGACAGGTACGCCGCGATCGCCGCGTCGTAGCCGGCGGTGTGGGCGAACGCGGTGCGCGCCAGCGCCAGGCGCTGCGCCGCCGACAACCCGCCGCCGCGCAGCGCCTCGCCGACCCAGCCGTAGTCCGCAGGATCGACGACGACCGCGACGCGCTCGTGGTTCTTGGCCGCCGAGCGCAGCATGGCCGGGCCGCCGATGTCGATGTTCTCGATCGCTTCGTCGAACGAGGTGCCCTCGCGCGCGATCGTCTGCTCGAACGGATACAGGTTCACCACCAGCAGATCGATCGGCGCGATCCCGTGAGCCGCCATCTGCTCGCGGTGCGCGGCCGTGTCACGGCCGAGCAGCCCGCCGTGGATCTTGGGGTGCAAGGTCTTGACGCGCCCGTCGAGGATCTCGGGGGCGCCTGTGTGCGCGGAGACCTGAGTGACCGCGATCCCGGCCGCCGACAGCGCAGCCGCGGTGCCACCGGTCGAGAGGATCTCGACGCCGAGGCCGCTCAGAAGTCCCGCCAGCTCGACCACGCCCTGCTTGTCGCTCACCGATATCAGTGCGCGTCGAATCATGCCCGCGCATATACCAACCGTCGCCTCGAGGATCCAGTGCGACGCATCAGGAGTCGCGCCCCCGCGCGACGCAACTTCGAGGGATCAGTTTTGCTGCTGCTCCTTGGCCGCCAGGAGCTCGGCGCCGAGCTCGTCGGGCGACGGCGAGCCCATCTTGAGCTTGAGCAGGCCTCGCACCTCGACCTGGCGGATCCGCTCGCGCGTGAGGTTCATGATCTCGCCGACCTCCTCGAGCGTGATCCCGCCGCGCTCGGCGACGTCGAGCGCGCAGGTGTGCTTGAGCTCCCAGGGCTCGAGGTCGGGGAAGTTGATCTTGATCGACCCGGTCTCGGGGTTGATGTCGAGGTAGAGGTGGTGCTTGCACGCCACCCACGGGCACGGCCGCATCTCCTCGCGGCATTCGGCGCGCGACGTCGGCCGCGGGATATCGACGGGCGGATACATGAGCGCACCCTGCCGGAGCTCCTCGCGCGTGAGTCGCTTCATCGCGATCGTCTTGCTGCGCGGGCGCGTCCGGCGCCGCCGCCGGCGGACCTTGCGGCTGACCGCCGGCATCGCGCCGTCCGCGGCGCCGGCGCCGTCCCCTGTGCCGGCGTCGTCGGCGTCGCCGTCATCGGCTCCATCGTCGTCGGCGCCGTCGTCGACGTCCACGCCGTCCTGACCCTCGAGCTCAACGTCCTCATCGTCGCGGTGGTTCATGGCAAATCTCCTGGTTGACGGCGTGGCTGGCCGTCGCTAGAGCAAGTCCTCCGCGCCCCCCGCGGCGCCGGCGAGGCGCAGGCGATCGGTACGCGGTGCTGCAAATCGGCGGGTGAGCTGGCCGAGCTTGTCGACCAGCCGATCACCCTCTCGGCGGGTCTCTGC